>JABMNB010000501.1 GCA_013205335.1 Rhodospirillales bacterium | reverse complement strand
GATCAGCACCGGGTTGTTCTTGGTGCGGCGGCTCAGAACCTGGATGGTGCGGCGGATTTCCTCGTCGCGACCGATCACCGGGTCGAGCTTGCCGTCCCGGGCCGCCTGCGTGAGATCGCGCGCGTACTTCTTCAGCGCGTCGTAGCTGTTCTCGGCCGACGCCGAGTCGGCGGTCCGGCCCTTGCGCAGCTCCTGCACGGCCTTCTCGAGGGCCTGGGGCTTCACGCCACCCTTGGCCAGCGCGTCGGCCGCCTCGGTGCCCTTGGCGAGCACCAGCGCGATCAGCATGCGCTCGACGGTGACGAACGAATCGCCCGCCTTCTCGGCGATCGTTTCTGCCTGGTCGAACAGGCGCGCGGTCTCCGGCGCCATGTAGATCTGGCCGGAGCCCTGGCCCTCGACCTTGGGTTGCTTGGCAAGGTTGGCTTCCACGGCGCGGTAGACCGCGCGTGAATCGCCGCCTGCCGAGCCGATCAGGTTGGCCGCAAGGCCTTCCGGATCGTCGAGCAGGACCTTCAGAACATGGTCGGGAATAAGCCGCTGGTGGCCTTCGCGGAGCGCCATCATCTGTGCGCTCTGGAGGAAGCCCCGCATGCGTTCGGTATATTTTTCCTGGTTCATCACTAACCCTTTCCTTTACGCCCCCGTCGAGCGGCGGGCGGAAGAGCGGACCCTCCGAAGAAGCATCCTGCACGCGATATGGGGAGGGATCGGCGGGCTGCAAGACCTTAGCCCCGGTGCGACTTCCGCTTGTCGTGGACGTGGGCTAAGAACGCCGCCCAACAGGACAGGGAGCATTGAATGTCAGGCGGACACGGCCACGTCGACGGATCGAACAAGAAAATCGCCCTGCTGGTCGCCATCCTCGCGGCCCTCCTGGCGGTGTCGGAAATGGGCGGCAAGAGTTCGCAGACGAACTCCCTGGCCAGCCACATCGATGCGTCCAACCTATGGTCCTTCTTCCAGTCCAAGACCATCCGGCAGACGACCTTGCGTACCGCCGCCGAACAGGTCGAGGCCACCTACAAGGACGGTCCGGCGTCCATGCCGCCGGCGCTCAAGGCACAGACCGAGCAGTGGCGGCGCACGGCGCAGCGCTACGACTCCGAGCCGGACACCGGCGAGGGCCGCAAGGAGCTGGCCGGCCGGGCGAAGGTCAAGGAAGAGAATCGCGACCGGTCGCTGGCCGCCTATCATATGTTCGAATACGGCTCGGCCTGCTTCCAGCTCGCCATCGTGCTGGCGGGTGCCGCCGCCCTTACCTCGGTGATCTGGCTGACCTTCCTGTCGTTCGGCCTGGGCGTGGTCGGGCTCGGCTTCACGGTCCTGGCCTTCGTCGCCCCCACGCTGGTCCACCTCTAGGACCAAAGAAAACGCCCGCAGGCGGCTGCCGGCGGGCGTCTTTTCAGGAGATGGATAGACGCTGGCCGGTCAGCCGCGCCGGCCGCCGCTGGCGGGAACGAATTCCGGCACTTCGGGCTGCTCGTCGGCCGCCGGGTCGTTGTTGCCGGCCGCCGCGCGACCCTTCTGAAGGAAGGCCACACCGGTCAGGCCGGGCTCCTCTTCGACAGGGTCGGCCTGGCGCCGGTCAGCCTGGCGGCGATCGGACTGACGACTTTCGGACTGGCGAGTTTCGGACGGACGAGTGTCGGACTGACGACTTTCGGACTGACGATTGTCAGACTGACGATTGTCGGACTGACGATTGTCAGACTGACGAGTGTCGGACTGGCGATTCTCGGACTGGCGATTGTCGGACTGGCGATTGTCGGACTGGCGATTGTCGGACTGGCGATGATCGGCCTGACGGGGCTCGGCCTGACGGGGCTCGGACTGGCTCTGATCGGCTGGCGCGTCATCGATCTGGCCCTGATCAGGCTGCTCACCACGACCGCCGCGCTCGTTGGACGGCGCATGATCGCTGCCATTCTGCGGCGCCTGGCCGCCGGGCTGGCCCTGCTGCCCTGGCTGGCCTGGTTGCTGGCCTTCCTCGCCGTTTTCGCCCCAACCGAGGTTGTTGCGTTGGACGAATCCGCCCTGGGCCTGGATCATCCGGTAATAGTGATCGGCATACTGCCAGTAGGATTCGGCCAGGATGCGATCGCCGGAGGACGCGGCCTCGCGGGCCAGCGACTGATACTTGTCGAAAACCTGATGCGCATTGCCACGGACCCGCACGTCGGGGCCACTGCTGTCGAAGATCTGGTTTCGATTGGGCGGACGATTGGGGTTGTGATGCTGAGGCTTGCTATGGTGGTTGTTGCCACCGCCGCCGCTGCTACCGCCGCCACCACTGCGACCGCCGCGCGACCGCTGACGATTGTTTGGTCTCATTAACCTAGGGCCAGTTGCACGCCAGACGGATGTTGTTTTTAGTTCCCCTCTGCCCTTTCCGGGCGCCGTCACGGCTGAATTCAGGGGTTTGGTGTCCGCCGCCATAGACCGGTCGGACCAATGTCCCCCCAAGGGGTGAGTGGAACCTAGTCTCATTCCCCAGGATTGCCAACCTATAAATGCTGGGCGGGCACGACGCGCTCGATTCCGCCGAGATCCTTGCGGGCCGGCTGGGGAGCGAGACCGGCGGCCGAGAAAAGCGAGGCGATCTCGGGGGCTTGACCCTCTCCCCCTTCCACGACGACCCAGCCACCCGGCACGACCAGCTTCGAGGACGCGGCCGCGATGATGCGATACGCCGCCAGTCCGTCCGAGCCGCCGTCGAGGGCCAACCTGGGCTCGTGGACGGCCACTTCGGGCATCAGGCCTTCCACTGTGGCGCTCGCGATATAGGGCGGATTGGAAACCAGCAGATCGAAGGGCCCGCCGAACCGGTCGATCAGCCGGTCCGCCCAGCCGGCCTGCCTCCAATCCCCGCTCGCGAGACGCGCGCGGGGCTCCACGCCCAGCGCGTCGGCATTGGCCTTGGCGACGGCGAGCGCCGCGTCCGAGGCATCGATCCCGACGCCGCCCGCCTGCGGATACTCCCGCAGCAAGCTGAGCAGCAGGCAGCCCGACCCGATACCGAGATCGAGGATCCGCAGCTTCCCGCTGCGGTCGGGCAGCAGGTAGAGCACCGTCTCGATCACCGTCTCGCTGTCGGGGCGCGGGATGAGAACCGCCGGCGAAACCTTGAAGGGCAGGCCCCAGAATTCGCGCTCGCCCAGGATGTACGCCATCGGTTCGCGTCGTACGCGCCGCGCCGTGAGCTCGCGCAACGTCGTCGCCGCCGCTCCAGGCGCCGAATCGGGTCCTCGCGAGATCAGTTGCTCGATCGTCAATCCGGCAGCGCGGCTCAGCAGGAGCCGGGCTTCGAAGCGGACATTGTCGATCCCGGCCGCCGTCAATGCGACGGCCGTATCGCGCAACAGGGCATCGTATGAGGCGTTCCCCGCCACCGGCTAGGCCGCAAGCTCCGCCAGCCGCGTGGCCTCATCCTCGGAGGTCAGGGCATCGACGATGGCGTCCAGGCCGCGCCCGTCGAGGATCTCGGCGAGATTGTAGAGGGTGAGGTTGATCCGGTGATCGGTCACCCTGCTCTGGGGAAAATTGTAGGTGCGGATGCGTTCGCTGCGGTCGCCGCTGCCGACCTGGCCCTTGCGATCGGCAGAGCGCAGATCGTCGAGACGCTGGCGCTCGGCGTCGTAGAGGCGCGCGCGCAGGATCTTCATCGCCTTTGCGCGGTTCTTGTGCTGGCTCTTCTCGTCCTGCTGGCTGACGACGACACCGGTCGGAAGGTGGGTGATACGCACCGCCGAGTCGGTCGTATTGACGGACTGGCCACCTGGCCCCGAGGCCCGGAACACGTCGATGCGCAGGTCCTTCTCGTCGATCTTGATGTCGACCTCCTCGGCTTCCGGCAGCACCGCCACCGTCGCCGCCGAGGTATGGATGCGGCCCTGGGCCTCGGTCGCCGGCACGCGCTGCACTCGATGCACGCCGGATTCGAACTTGAGACGGGCGAAGACGCTGCGGCCCGTCACCGTGGCGATCGCCTCGCGGTAGCCGCCGATGCCGGTGTCGGAGAGCTCCATGACCTCGAACTTCCAGCCCTTTTCGCCGGCGTATCTCTGGTACATGCGGAACAGGTCGGCCGCGAACAGGGCCGCCTCGTCGCCGCCGGTGCCGGCGCGGATTTCGAGGATGGCGTTCTTCTCGTCGGCCGCATCCTTGGGCAGCAGCATCCGCTTCACGGTGCGCTCGAGCTCGGGCAGGCGCTTGCGGATCGCTCCCGCCTCTTCCTCGGCTATCGCCTTCATGTCGGGATCGGACGCCATCGCCTCGGCATCCTTCAATTCCCGCTCGGCCTTCTGCCACTCGTTCACCGCCTCGACGAGCGGGCCCAGGTCGGCGTATTCCTTCGAGGCGGCAACGAACTTCTGCGAATCGAGCGTGCCGGCGGACAATGCCGCCTGCAGCTCGGCATGGCGCGTTACGATCTGGTTGAGTTTGAGCAGCAGCGACATCTCAGACCTTCGGGGCTTCGGCCAAGGTGGCGACGAGGGCTTCGGCGAGACCATCGAGCGGCACTTCGCGCTGGCTGCCGCTGTCGAGATCCTTGAGCTGCGCCACGCCCTTGGCCAGCTCGTCGTCGCCGATGATCAGTGCCGCGCGGGCATTGAGCTTGTTGGCCCGCTGCATGCGCCGTTTCATGTTGCCGCGATAGTCCTGCTCGACGGTGATGCCCTGGCGGCGGAGCAGGCGTGCGATGCCCAGCGCCCTGGCCTCGGCCGCCGCGCCCAGCGGCGCGATGACGACGGGCCGAGGCAGGGGCTTGGGCTCGTCCGCCAGCATCATCAGCCGCTCGATGCCGCCTGCCCAGCCGATGCCGGCCGTCGGCGGGCCGCCCAGCTCGGCGATCAGCCCGTCATATCGACCGCCGCCCAGCACTGTGCCCTGGGCGCCGAGATGGGTCGTCACGAACTCGAAGGCGGTGTGGGTGTAGTAGTCGAGGCCGCGCACCAGCGCCGGATCGACCTCGAAGACGATACCGGCGGCCGTGAGCCCGTCCTGGACGGACTTGAAGAAATCACGGCTCGCCTCGTTGAGGTGATCGGAGAAACTCGGCGCGCCGGTGTTGATCGCCTTGTCGCCCTCGTCCTTGCTGTCGAGGATGCGCAACGGATTGCGCGTCAGGCGATTGCGCGAATCCTCCGAAAGACTGGCAAGGTGGCCGGAATAATAGTCGGTCAGCACCTTGCGGTACCCGGTGCGGCTCTCCGGATCGCCGAGCGAATTGATCTTGAGGACGCAGCGATCGAGAATCGTGAGCCGGTCGAGGATATCGGCTGCGACCGAGATCACCTCGATGTCGGCGCCGGGCTCGGGCGCGCCCAGCACCTCGAGGTCGATCTGGTGAAACTGGCGCTGCCGGCCCTTCTGCGGCCGCTCGTAACGGAACATCGGGCCCGCCGCGAAGACCTTGAGCGGAAGTTGCTGTGTCAGCTCGCCGTTCGACACGAAGGCGCGGCAGATACCGGCGGTGTATTCCGGTCGCAAGGTCAGCGATTCGTTGCCGCGATCGGCGAAGGTGTACATCTCCTTCGACACGACGTCGGTCGTCTCGCCGATGCCGCGGGCGAACAGCTCGGTGAACTCGAAGATCGGCGTCGCCATCTCGCGATAACCGTAGAGGCGCGCCACCTCGCGCGCCGTGTCGACGACGTGCGCAAAGCGCCGGTAATCGTCGGGGAGGAGATCGTGCGTGCCACGCACGGGTTGCATCTTGCTCACGGGAAATCGCCTTGAAAGATCGTCGGGAAAGGAAAGCCTGGGGCCGCTACTCGGCAGCGGCGCGATGTCGCTCGGCTTCTTCCACCTTGGCGGCCTCGATCTCGGCCGCCTTCTGCTCGATCAGCCCAACCAGATGGTCAACGACGTTCGCGTCCTTCAGACGATGGTGCGGGACGCCGGCGATATAGACCTGGTGGTTGTTGGCGCCGCCGCCGGTGAAGCCGATGTCGGTCTCGCGCGCCTCGCCCGGTCCGTTCACGACGCAGCCGATCACCGACACCGTCATCGGCGTGGTGATGTGGGCGATGCGCTTCTCCAGCGCCTCGACCGTGCGGATGACGTCGTACTGCTGACGTGCGCAGGACGGGCAGGAGATGATGTTGACGCCGCGATGCCGCAGGTTCAGCGCCTTCAGCATTTCGAAGCCGACGCGGACCTCTTCCTCGGGTTCGGCCGAGAGCGAGACACGGATCGTGTCGCCGATGCCGGCCCACAGCAGCGAGCCCATGCCGATCGACGACTTCACCGTGCCCGTGCGCGTGCCGCCCGCCTCGGTGACCCCGACATGCAGCGGGTAGTCGCAGGCGTCGGCGAGCTGCTGGTAGGCCGCAACCGCCAGGAAGACGTCGGACGCCTTCACGCTGATCTTGAACTCGTGGAAGTCGTGATCCTGCAGGATGCGCGCGTGGTCGAGCGCGCTCTCCACCATCGCCTCGGGGCAGGGCTCGCCGTACTTCTCGAGCAGGTCCTTTTCCAGCGAGCCGGCATTGACGCCGATGCGCATGGAGCAGCCGTGATCCTTGGCCGCCTTCACCACCTCGCGCACCCGCTCGGCGCTGCCGATATTGCCCGGGTTTATGCGCAGGCAGGCCGCACCCGCCTCGGCCGCCTCGATGGCGCGCTTATAGTGAAAGTGGATGTCGGCCACGATCGGGACCTTCGAGGCCCGCACGATCTGGGACAGTGCCGCCGTCGACTCCTCGTCGGGGCAGGACACCCGGACGATATCCACCCCCACCTCTTCGCAGCGGCGGATCTGGGCGATGGTCGCGTCGGCGTCCGCGGTCAGCGTGTTGGTCATGGTCTGGACGGTGATCGGCGAATCGCCGCCCACCGGCACGGACCCAACCATCACGCGCCGCGACTTGCGGCGCTGGATATCGCGGTACGGTCTGATGCTCATGGGGACAATGTAGCGGCGAGGCCGCGCCTCCGCCAGCCGGCAGGCCGTTACGACGAGACTACAGTCGGGGGCGACATGTTACAGGCCGGACCTTCTCCGGCGGCGCTACGGCGCTGCGGTGATGCGGTAGGCGATTCCGGCCGGCACGACGTAGCTTTCGCCGGCGCGCACATAGGTCTGCGTCAGCACGTCGCCATTCGGTGCCCGCAGTTCGATCCAGCTGTTGATCTTGACGCTGATCGGCGTGTTGAACCGGACCGGCACCGGCGGCTGCATCGCCGGGGTCGGCTCGGGCTGACGGGCCGTGGCTTCCTCGGCGGGCGCGCGCGGCGGGTCGATGCGTGGCGGATCGATGGGGGCCGGCGGCTGGGCGGCCTGCGCCTGGCCGATCGACGGGACATTCATCACCGCCGGGGGCGGTGGCGCGGGAACGGCGACGACCACCGGCGGCGGCGCCAGCGGTGCGGCCGGCGCACCGCCATCGAGACGCTGCGCGGGCCAGACTTGCGCCGGCAACGAACCGGTGATGGTGCGGGCGGCGTCGGGGGCCGGTGAGGCAGAAGGCGCTGCGCCGGGACGCTCGGAGAGGAGACGGTCCGGCACGGGCGGGACCTTCTGCGCCACGACGGCCTGCTCGCGTGGCATGAAGTGCCACACGCCGTAGCCGGCGCCGACGACGAGAAGGACGGTGAGGACGGCGAGGCCGATGGGCGCCCGCCTTTCCATGACCGGGAAGTCAGCCGGCAACGTGACCGGGCGCTTGATGGGCACCGCGCCCGACAGATGATAGGCGGTCATGACCTTCTCGGCATCGAGACCGACATGGGCGGCATAGGCGCGCAGGAACGCGGGGATATAGGCGGCGCCCGGAAGCTTGTCGTAGCGACCTTCTTCGATCGCTTCGAGATGGCTGCGACGGATGCGCAGGCTCTTCTCGACTTGAGTCAGGTCCAGACCGCGTGCCTCGCGTTGATCGCGCAGGAGTCGACCGACTGCTTGGCCTGGTCCAGCCTCGCGCTCAATCGCCCGCCAGTCAGCCTGATCCGGCATTCGTCTTCCCTGCTTGTCCCCTCGCGGCGAGTTTTAGCAGAGGCCCCCTGACAGGGCAAAAGCGATTCGACTTCATCGTCGTTAAATTTCGATCGCGTGATCAGCGGCGAAGAGGCGCAGCGTCTCACGCAACGGACGATCGGGTTGCGCAAGCGCCGAACTCATGAAACCGACTGCCTCATTCAGATCGAGCGAACGAATCATCGCCTTCACAGGGCCTATTGCACCTGGGGACATCGACAACGAGCGTATGCCAATCGAAAGCAACGCCAGTGCCTCGACCGGCCGTCCCGCCATCTCGCCACACACCGCAACGTCCACGCCCGCCGGCCGCACTTTGTTCACCACAAAATGTAGCAGTCGAAGCAGCGCTGGGGACAAGCTGTCGTAGCGACCGGCCAAACGGGTGTTGCCGCGATCGGCGGCGTAGAGGAACTGAAGAAGATCGTTGGTGCCGATGGAGATGAAGTCGACGTGCGGCGTCAGACTGTCGAGCTGCCACGCCAGCGCCGGCACTTCGAACATAACGCCAACACGCAGACGCTCGGGCACGGCCTGCCCGCGGCGCTTCGAGCGATCCAGTTCGAGGTCAAGCAGATGGCGTGCCCGCAGCAATTCAGTGACCTCGGCGATCATCGGGAACATGATCGACAAAGGACGGCCATTGGCCGCAAGGATCATCGCGCGAAGCTGACGGCGAAGCATCGCCGGACGATCGAGTCCGATGCGGATGGCGCGCCAGCCCATCGCGGGATTGTCGTCGCCGAAGGCGCCGATATAGGGAAGGACCTTGTCACCCCCGACATCGAGCGTGCGGAATGTTACCGGCCGGCCGTCCGCGAGATCGAGCACGCGGCCATAGAGCCAGGCCTGTGCATCGACGTCGGGAAACTCCGAACGCACCATGAACGGTATCTCGGTTCGATAGAGGCCGACGCCGTCGGCGCCCGTATCGTCGAGATGCTGCATGTCGATCAGCAGGCCGGCATTCATGTTGAGCGAGATGCGCGCCTGGTCGCGCGTTGCCGACGGCAGGTCGCGCAGCGCCGCATACTTGCGGCGGCGTTCGGCGCGCGCATCGATCGCGAGATGGACCGTCTGGAGGATGTCCTCGGCCGGACGCACCAGCACCTGTGCATTGTCGCCGTCGACCACGATCGGATCGCCAGCCTCGACGCGCGCCAGCACGTTGAGCGCACGTCCGACCACGGGGATGTCGAGCGCCCGTGCCACGATCGCCACGTGGCTGAGTGCCGAGCCTTCCTCGAGCACGACACCACGCAGGCGGTTGCGGTCGTAGTCGAGCAGCTCGGCCGGCCCCATGTCGCGCGCCACCACGATCATGTCGTCGGGCAGCGTGCTGGGATCCGTCGCAACGCGCCCGGTCAGGCGCAGCAGCAGCCGGTTGCAGAGATCCTGCAGGTCGCTCAACCGCTCGCGGATATAAGGATCGGTCGACTGGCCGAGGCGCGTGCGGACATCGTCGAAGGCGCGCTGGACGCCGGCCTCGGCGGTGAGACCGGAGTCGATGGCCTCGCGCACCCGTTCGGCCCAGCCGCGATCGTCGACGAACATGCGGAAGGTCTCGAGGATCTCGCGCTGCTCGCCCGACTGCATGTCGTGCGCCTCGAGCATGCGGTCGACCTCCTCGCGGACACCGCGCAGCGCCTCCAGGAAGCGAACCTGCTCCTGCTCGACATCCTCGGCGACGACGCGCTGAATGATGATACGGGGTTCGTGCAGCACGGCCCGCCCGATCGCGACGCCGGGCGTGAGCTGCACGCCGTCGACGCGCAGCGGCAGCAGCCCGATGCCATCGACCTGCTGGACCTCGTTGGGACTGACGACATGGCTGGCCGAGACCAATTCCGCCAGCACCATGGCGATGGTCTGCAGCGTCTCGACCTCTTCCTCGTCGTACTGGCGGCGCGTGCGGTTCTGCACGACCAGCACACCCAGCACCCGGCCGGCGCGAACGATCGGCACGCCCGCCAGCGAATGATAAATCTCCTCGCCGGTCTCGGGGCGGTAGGCAAACTGAGGATGGTGCTGCGCATCGTCGAGCGTCAGTGGCCTTCCGTGCGCCGCGATGTCGCCGACCAGGCCCTCGCCAACCCTGAGGCGCGTGCGATGCACGGCCGAGGCATTTAGGCCCTGGGTCGCGAACAACTCCAGCACTTCTCCGGCGCGCAGCAGATAGATCGAGCAGACTTCGGCGACCATCTCGTTGGCGACCAGGCGCACGACCTCGCCCAGCGTCACTTCGACGGACTCGGCACGCGCCATCGTGTCCCGGAGCCGCTTGAGGAGCATTCGCGGTCCGGCCAGGGGAGTCGATCTCTCCATGGTCAGACCGCTAGATGCTTAAGTCGAATGACAACGAAGCTGCGGTCGATGATACAGGCGCAAACTCGCCATGCTGCCACCGCCCGATTGGTCGGGCGGGCGTTCCGGCAAGGCATATGGGCGAATGCGGCGTCCATGCGCCGCTTATAGCAAGACCCGCGCCGGACTGCCTACCGGCTAATTCGCAGAGTCCCGCTGCATTTCAGGACCAGACCTGACCTCGGAAGTGGAACCTGATTTCGATCCGGTCAGACCGCGTCCAGTTCATAGGCTGTGTGAAGCGCCCGCACGGCCAGTTCGGTGTACTCGGCGGCCACCAGCACGCTGATCTTGATTTCCGAAGTCGAAATGACCTGGATGTTTATCCCCTTGGCGGCAAGGGTTTCGAACATCTTCAGCGCGACGCCCGCATGGCTGCGCATGCCGACGCCGATCACCGAGACCTTGGCGACGTTGAGATCGGATTTCACTTCGGCGAACTTGAGGTCGCCCTTCGCGCGCTCGAGTTGCTGCACCGCACGCGCAAGGTCGGACTTGGGCACCGTGAAGGTCATGTCGGTCGAGCTGCCGTCGACCGAGACGTTCTGTACGATCATGTCGACGTTGATGTTGGCCTCGGCCAGCGGGCCGAAGATCGCCGCAGCGACACCGGGCCGGTCGGGCACGCGGGTCACGGTGATCTTCGCCTCGTCCTTGGCGAAGGCAATGCCGCTTACGACGGACTTCTCGAGGCCCTGGGCCATGATCTCTTCCTCGTCCACAACCAGAGTTCCGGGCAGATCGCTGCCGAGCGCCTCGTCGAACGACGACAGCACCTGCACGCGCACATGATGGTTCATCGCGAGTTCGACGGATCGCGTCTGCAGCACCTTCGAGCCGAGCGAGGCCATTTCGAGCATTTCCTCGTAGGTTACGCGATCTATCTTCCGCGCCTTCTCGACGATGCGCGGATCGGTCGTGTAGACGCCGTCGACGTCGGTATAGATGTCGCAGCGATCGGCTTTGAGCGCCGCCGCCAGCGCCACCGCCGACGTGTCCGAACCGCCGCGCCCCAAGGTCGTGATGCGACCTTCCGGCGAGAGGCCCTGGAACCCCGGCACGATCGGGACCTCTCCTGCCGCCATCGTCCTGGCCAGTTCGACCGTGTCGATCTCGATGACACGTGCCTTGGCGTAGGCGTCGTCCGTCTTGATGGGGAGCTGCCACGACGTCCAGGAGCGTGACTTTACCCCTTCCTGCTGCAGCGCTATCGCCAGCAGGCCGATCGTAACCTGCTCGCCCGTCGCCACGACGACATCGTACTCGCGCGGATCGTGCAGCGGGGCGATCTCGTTCACCCACTTCACGAGCTGGTTGGTGGCCCCCGACATGGCCGAAACCACGACCGCGACCTCATTGCCGCGCAGGACCTCGGCTTTGACTTTGCGCGCGACGTTCTTGATCCGATCCGTGTCGCCGACCGATGTGCCGCCAAATTTCAGAACGATGCGCGCCATGAACCCACTCGAAGGGCAAGCCCCTGCCCGGAAAGCGCGCTATAGACACCGATGGTGCCATATGGGTCAAGAGAACCATGGTTGAAACGCCGCATACCCCCACTGCCGGAACGGTCGATCCCGCCGATGTCGAGCGCTTCTCCCGCATCGCGGACGAATGGTGGGATCCCACCGGAAAGTTCGCGCCGCTGCACCGGCTGAATCCGTTGCGGATCGGCTATGTCCGCGACCGGGTCGCCGCCCACTGGCAGCGTGATCCGCTGGGCGGCGATCCGCTGCAGGGCCTGTCGCTGCTCGATGTCGGCTGCGGCGGCGGCCTGCTCAGCGAGCCGATGACCCGGCTCGGCGCCGCGGTGACCGGTGTCGACGCTTCTTCCCGCAACATCAGCGTGGCCTCGCTGCATGCCGAGGGTCAGGGCCTGGCCATCGACTACCGCCAGGGCACCGCCGAGGCGCTGGCCGAAAGCGGGGCGCAATTCGACGTCGTGCTGGCGCTCGAAATCGTCGAGCATGTGGCCGATGTCGATTTGTTCCTGCGCTCCTGCGGCCGCATCGTGAAGCCTGGCGGCCTTCTCTTCCTGTCGACCCTGAACCGCACCGCCAAAGCCTGGGTACTGGCTATCGCCGGCGCCGAATACGTGCTGGGCTGGCTGCCGCGCGGGACCCACGACTGGAAGAAATTCCTCAAGCCCTCCGAGGTCGCGCGCGGCCTCCGGGCCGGGGGCATCGAACCGCAGGAGATCGTGGGCGTCGTCTACAGCCCGCTCAGTCGCAAATGGACGCTGAACGAGCGCGATCTCGACGTGAATTACATGCTGTACGGGGTGGCCGGGATGCGTTGATGCGTTGAACAGAAAGGTCCTTCGCTGCGCTCAGGATGACAGAATCGTTGTGATTGGCACGGTGCGCCGATGCAAAAAACATTGTCACCCTGAGCGCAGCGAAGGACGCTTGTGTCCTATCAGCGACTAATTCCCGCGCGGAATCCAGGGCAGGCGGCCGAACTCGATACCCTCGTCGGCCAGGGCCTCGGCCTCTTCGTCGCTCGTCTCGCCGTAGATGCCGCGCTTGTCGCTCTCGCCGTAGTGAATCTTGCGCGCCTCGTCGGCGAATTTGTCGCCGACGTGCTCGCAGTTCTTCTCGACCTCGGCCCGGACCTTGAGCAGGGCTTCGCGCAGCTCTCTGGGGATATGCTGGGCCAGTGTTGCCATCTGCTGTTGCTCGGGCGACGGCGCGACAGGCGTCTCCGCGGCAGGCGCCTCGGCAGCGGCCAGCGCCGCGCTGTCCTTACCCTTCCTGCCGATGCGGGGCG
>JABMNB010000500.1 GCA_013205335.1 Rhodospirillales bacterium | reverse complement strand
GCCGCATCCCGTAGCGCTGCAGCGTGTAGCGCTCCTCGTCGAGCGTCTCGCAGAGATGGGTGTGCAGGCGGATGCCGTTGCGGCGGCCCAGCAGCGCGGACTGGCGCAGCAACTCCGGCGTCACGGAAAACGGCGAGCACGGCGCCAGGACGATCTGGGTCATCGAGCCTGGCCCGGCATCGTGATAGCGGCCGATCACGCGCTCGCAGTCCTTCAGGATGTCGTCCTCGTCCTCGACGCATGAATCCGGTGGCAGCCCGCCTTTCGACTGGCCCAGCGACATGGAGCCGCGCGAGACGGCGAAGCGAATGCCGATTTCCTTCGCCGCCGCGATCTGGTCGTCGACGGCGCAGCCGTTGCGGAAGACATAGGCGTGATCGAAGACCGTCGTGCAGCCCGACAAAGCGAGTTCCGCGCATCCGACCAGGGTGGCGGTGCGACTCGCCTCGGGCGTCCGCGCCGCCCACAGCCGATAGTGCGCCTGCAGCCAGCGGAAGAGATTGTTGTTCTGCGCCGCCGGCAGGGCGCGGGTCAGGGTCTGGTCGAGATGATGATGCCCGTTGATCAGTCCGGGCAGGACGATGTGGTCCTTGAGGTCCATGACGGTGTCCGCCGTCCCGGGCAGCGACGCGCTGGGGCCGACGCTCCGGATCACGCCGTCGACGGCATAGAGCCCGCCATCGGCGAGCTCGCGGCGCTGGTCGTCCATCGTGACGACGAGCGCGTTCTTCAGCAAAAGCGTCGCCATACTGTAATCGTCCCCGCCTCGTCGGTTCTTTGAGACCGTATCGTCTGGTCTGCCTCAATGCATCGACCGATTTGTTGCCAGCCAGAAGGGCGCGTACTACCGTCGCCTGGACACGGCAAAGGCAAGGCGGCGGCATGATTCGGTGTGTGCGGATTTGGACGGGCGAAGACCAGAATTCCCATGTCGAGGAAGGCTGGATCGACCTGAAGCCGGGCGCGCATGGCGACCTGCTCAGCGGCAATATCGAAGTCACCAGCGCATCGCTGCAGGAGACCCAGCCCGGCGGCACCTATGCCTGGCACACCGCGCCGGTGCGCCAGCTCGTCGTCACCCTGAGCGGCACGCTCGACTTCAAGACCCGCGGCGAACAGCATTTCGTCCTCGCACCCGGCGACATCCTGCTGGCCGATGATACCACCGGCGGCGGACACACCTGGAGGCTGGTCGACGACCAGCCCTGGCGCCGCCTCTACGTCGTGCTGGGCAAGGACGCGCCGGTGCCGTTCAAGCGCGCCACCCCCGAAGAACGCCGTTAGGAGAGTTTCATGGCAGACAATCATTCCGGCGACTTCGACGTCGTCCTGGTCGGCGCCGGCATCATGAGCATGACGCTGGCCACCTTCCTCAAGGAGCTGCAGCCGCATCTCAAGATCAAGATCCTCGAGCGGCTGGAAGGCGAGGCGCAGGAAAGCTCGGACCCGTGGAACAACGCGGGCACGGGTCATGCCGCCAACTGCGAACTGAACTACACGCCGCAGCGCGCCGACGGCAGCGTCGACATCTCCCGGGCGCTGGAGGTCAATGTCGAGTTCGACATGTCGCGGCAGTTCTGGTCGTACCTGCTTCGGAAGGGCGCGATCGAGCGGGCGGAGTCCTTCATCCATCCCGTGCCGCACATGAGCTTCGTGGTCGGCGCCGACCGCCAGGCCTTCCTGAAGAAGCGCCACGCGGCGATGAGCGCGCATCACTGCTACCGCGGCATGGAGTATTCCGAGGACCACAAGCAGATCGGCGAATGGGCGCCGCTGATCATGGAAGGCCGCGATCCTGGCCAGCCGGTCGCCGCCACGCGCATGGTCACGGGCTCCGACGTGAACTACGGCGCGCTGACCACCAACCTGCTGAATTACCTCCGCCGTCAGGACGGCTTCTCGATCGAATTCTCGCAGGAGGTCACCGGCCTTCAGCGCCGCGCCGACAACGGCTGGACGCTCGACGTGAAGGACGAGAAGACCCACGCCAGGAAGACGATCGGCGCGCGCTACGTCTTCCTCGGCGCCGGCGGCGCGGCGCTCACCCTGCTGCAGAAATCCGGCATCCCCGAAGCTGACGGCTTCGCCGGTTTCCCGGTGAGCGGCATCTGGCTGCGCTCGGGCAAGGAGGAGATCGCCACCCGCCACCTCGCCAAGGTCTACGGCATGGCGGCCAGCGGCTCGCCCCCGATGTCGGTGCCCCACCTCGACACGCGCTACGTCGACGGCAAGCGCTGGCTCCTGTTCGGACCCTTTGCCGGCTTCTCGACCAAGTTCCTGAAGCACGGCTCGATGTTCGACCTGCCGCTGTCGCTGCGGCCGGACAATCTCCTGCAGCTGCTGGCCGTGGCACGGGACAACCTGCCCCTGGAGGAATACCTGATCGGCCAGGTGCTGCAGACCAAGGCGCACCGCTTCGATGCGCTGCGCGAGTTCTATCCCAGCGTCGACGAAAAGGACTGGGAGTTCGACGTCGCCGGCCAACGCGTCCAGATCATCAGGAAGGACGTGGCGCACACCGGCAAGCTGGAGTTCGGCACCGAGATCGTGCATTCGGCCGACTCAACGATCGTCGCCCTGCTCGGTGCGTCGCCCGGCGCGTCGACCGCTGTCTGGATCATGGTTCACATGCTCGAGAACTGCTTCCACGAGCAGCTTACCGGCCATTGGGTGCCCAAGCTCAAGGAGATGATCCCCTCCTACGGCCAGGACCTGAAGACCGATGCGGCGCTGGTCGAACGCGTGCGCAAGGACACCGCCGAAGTGCTGGGCCTCCACACGGTCTGATGACCGACCCACGAGCGCCGCTCACCGAGACCCTCGACGTCCTGCTGCGGTTCGGCGCGCTGATGCTGCGCGCCGGCGACACCGCGTTCCGCGTGCGCGCCGCAATGGGGCGGCTGGCCGACGAGATGGGGATCGAGAACCTGTCGCTGCAGGTGACGCTCGACGCCATGTCCGCCACCGTGCGACGGGACGGGCAGATCGCCACCCTGACCTGCGATGTCGGTGCGCCGGGCATCAATGCGGCGCGCATCGGCGCCCTGGAGCGGCTGGCCGAATCCAGCCAGCCCGGCCTGACGGCACAAGCCCTCGCCCGCGCGCTCGATGCGATCGAGAAGGCGCCGCCCCTGCACGCGCTGGCGACCGTGGCGATCGCGATCGGCCTGGCGTCGGCTGCCTTTTCCTACCTGAACGGCGGCGACCTGCTGGCGACGGGCGCGGCCATGGTTGCCGGCGCCACCGGCCAGGCGGCGCGCGCCCTGTTGTTCCGGCGGAAGCTGAACCAGTATGCCGTGAGCGCCTTCTGTGCGGTCGTGGCGTCCGGCCTCTACTGCCTGATCGTCATCGGCCTCGCCGGCCGCGGCTTGTCTCCCGGGCTAGCCGTGGGCTTCATCTCGTCGGCCCTGTTCCTGGTGCCGGGCTTCCCCCTGGTCGCCTCGCTGCTCGATCTCGTCCAGCACGAGACCGTGGCCGGCATCGCGCGGCTTTTCTACGCCACCATGATCCTGCTGGCCGCAGCCTTCGGCCTCTCGACCGTCGCGGCGATCGCCGGCCTGACGGACGTGTCCGCTCCAGCGGCAAGTCCCGGAATCGATCTCGCGGCTGTGCCGTGGCGCGCGCTCGCGAGCTTCGCGGGCGGCTGTGGCTTCGCGCTCCTCTACAACAGTCCGGTGAGGACGGTCCTGGTGGTCGGCCTGCTCTCGCTGGCCGGCAACGAACTCCGGCTCGCGTTGCACGATCTCGGCCTTGCCCTGCCGGCCGCCACGTTCCTCGGGGCCCTGACCGTTGGGCTGCTGGCCTCGCTCACGCAGGGCTGGCTGCACGAGCCGCGGATTTCCCTCACGGTGCCCGGGATCATCATCATGACTCCGGGCATCTTCGCCTTCCGCACAATCGTACTGCTGAACCAGGGCGAGGTGCTGGCCGCCGTCGAAGCCGGCGCCGCCTGCTGCTTCATCGTCGGGGGCATGGCGCTCGGCCTGGCGACCGCCCGCTTCGTGAGCGAGCGACGCTGGATCATCGAACGATAGGCGCCGCCGTTCCTGCTCCGTGGCGACGCAGGGATGGACCATCTTCGTCGGATCGACGACGCGGTCGAACTCGGCTTCTGTCACGAACTCCAGCTTCAAGGCCGCCTGCTTCAGGGTGAGGTCGTGATCGATTGCGTAGTGGGCGATCTTCGAGGCCTTGTCGTAGCCGGTCACCGGCGCCAATGCCGTCACCAGCATCAGCGAGCGGTTGACTTATTCCTTGATCTTCTTGAGGTTGGACCTGGTGCCCCCGACCAGGAACTTGCGGAAGTTGGCGCAGCCGTCGGTCATCAGCGTGATCGAGTGGGCGACGTTGTCGATCATCAGCGGCTTGTAGACCTTCATCTCGAGATAGCCGCTGGCGCCGCCGAAGCCCACGGCGACGTCGTTGGCCATGACCTGGACCGCGATCATGGTGAGCGCCTCGGCCTGGGTCGGATTGACCTTGCCCGGCATGATCCAGGAGCCGGGCTCGTTCTCCGGGATCTCCAGTTCGGCGAAGCCGGCGCGCGGGCCGCAGGACATCAGGCGGAAGTCGTTGGCGATCTTGTAGAGCGAGACCGCGAGCGTGCGGAACGAGCCCGAGAGCTGGACCAGCGCATCGTGCGCGCCCTGCACGGTGAACTTGTTGGGCGCCGTCACGAACGGCAGACCCGTCAGCGGCGGCAGCAGGCGCTCCTTCGTGTTGACCGCGGCGGCGATGTACATGACCGACGGAAACGTGTCGTTCGACGATTGCGACATGTTGACGTAGTCGTTGGGATGCACCGGCTTCTTCGAGCCGGGCGGCGTACCCGCAAGCCGGTTGAACTGCGTGCCGCTGCCGGTCATCCACACATGCAGGGGAAACATGTCGTGATGCTGGCCGGCGAGACTCTCGTCGCAGGTCTCGACGATCAGCTTGTGCGCCTCGTCGTCCAGTCGCTTGCCGGCGTGGTTGGCGTGGCGCAGGCCTTCTTCAAGGTCGCGTAGGCAGTGATCATCTCGCGCGGATCAGGTCCTTGCCGATGCTGAAATGCTCGAGCGACCGCTGCGTCTGCGCACCCCGGAGCTTGTCGGCGGGAACGCTCACCTCACCGAGGCTGTCGATCTCCTTGCGAACGTCCGCCGCGCGGCACCCCGTCTGGTTTGAGGGTGCGAGTCCAACGCAAACCGCCTTGCGCCGTCAGTCGTCGGATGTCCGGGCGTTTCGCAGGGATTTGACAGCGCCGTGACGCTTCTTGTCGTCGACGCGGCGCCGCTTGCTGGCCCGGCTCACCTTGGTCTTCTTGCGCGGCACCGGCGGACGGGCCGCCTCGCGGATCAGCTCGATCAGACGCGCGAGCGCCTCCTCGCGGTTGCGCAACTGGCTGCGCTGGCCCTGGGCCATGAGGACCAGCACGCCGTCGCGCGTGAGGCGCCGCCCGGCGAGACGCTCGAGCCGCTGCCGCACGTCCTCCGGCAGCGACGGCGAATGACGCACGTCGAAGCGAAGCTGGACTGCACTGGAAGTGGTGTTGACGTGCTGGCCGCCCGGACCGGCGGCGCGCACGAAGGTCTCCAGGATCTCGTCCGGGTCGATCGCCAGCGAGCCGGTCACCCGGATCGGCGTCGTCCCGGCAGAGGTCATTCCTTGCCGCCGGCCTTGCGCAACATCGCCTCGATGGAGCCGCGGTTGGCCTGCCTGGCGTAGCTGAGCGCGGTGCGTCCGGTGAAGTCGCGCGAGTTCGGATCGGCCTTCTTGTCGAGCAGCAGCTTCACGATCTCCGCATAGCCCCGCCCCGAGGCGACCATCAGCGCCGTCTGGCCCTGGCGATTCTGCACGCGCGTGCTGGCATTGCGACGGAGCAGGATCTCGGCGATGTCGACATCGCCCTTCTCCGAAGCCCGCATGAGCGCGGTGTAGCCTTCAAGATCGACCGCATCGGGCTGGGCCCCGCCCTTCAGGAGGGTCTCGACCACGGGGACGTGCCCGGCGCGGGTCGCCACGACCAGCAGCGGCTGCCCGTTATTGGCCGTCTGGTTCGGGCTCTCCTGCTTGAGCAACGCCTGACGCACCTTCTCCTCATCTCCTTCGATCACGGCCCGCACGATCTGCTTCTGGCCGAACAGGTCGGAGTTCGAGGCCTGCGCCACGGCCGCGCCGGCCGGCAGGATCATCGAGATGGAAAGAAACGTGCGTCGGATCATGACGTGCTCCCGCGGGTTTCCTGATAGCGGATCTCGATACGGTCCCAGATCTGGGCCTCCAGCGAGACGCCGTCGAAACGATTGATCTGCTGCAGGCCGGTCGGCGAGGTGACGTTGATC
>JABMNB010000056.1 GCA_013205335.1 Rhodospirillales bacterium | reverse complement strand
TCCGGCCGTTCGAGTTTTTTGACCTAACGGGACGACGCGTTGGCGACCATCCAAGGTCTCGAGCTCGCCATGCCCGCCGAGAAAGTCCGCGACCTCCGCCTCGACCGCCCGGGCAAGCAAAGAACGCGCGCCCATGAGGCGATCCATGCCCTGCCGCGCGGGGAATTGCCTAACGGACCCTTACTTTGGCATCTTCCAGATGTCGGTGCGCCGGCAGGCAGGCTGTTCCGGCTTCTCGCAGCAGGACAGGATCTGGTCGACGGAAGCGGCATATATCTCGTTCCAGCTTTGCCGTGACAGGTCCGCGAGCGGCGGCATGCCGTGCGAGCCCGGATAGCGCCGGGCCCACTCGTTGGCGCCTTCGGGAACGGCGCGCCCCGTCATCCAGCGCGTGAGGTTGCCGCAACTCGCCTGCGTGCCGATTCGGTGGCAGGCGAGGCAGGTGTTGTCGCGCGGGAAGAAGGCGGCCGTCGGCCATTTGTCGAACCCGAGTCCGGCCGGATCGACATGGAAGTAGGGCCCGAAGGGGTCGGCCGGCATCTTGCTCCACACCTGGCCGACGAAGGGCGAATAGACGAACGGGCCGCTGTCGTGACAGTTGCCGCACCCTTCTTTCACCGTTGTCGCGGGATCGGTCCAGTAGCCGGAGGTCGGCGCGGCCGTCGGCGATGGCACGGCCGCACCGTCGACAGGCTTGCCGTTCTGTCCGGTGGCTTGGAACCAGCAGGTCGCGCCCGACGTCGGATTGTGGGCGACGACGTCGATCTCGTCGAAGACCAGGATGGCGGCCGGCCGGATTTTCTTCTGCCGGCACATGACGGCCACCTGCATGTACGGGGTCGAGAGCGACAGGATGCGGGAGTGGGGCACGCATTGCCCGTCCGAGTCGGGGCCGTTCGACAGCAGCGCCGGCCGGTCGCAGTTCATGCCTTTGGTGGCCGGTGCTGGACTGCCGTCGACGGTGATCGGCACGATCACACCGTTGCCGCAGGAGAAGGACGGGATGTCGCCGATGGCCTGCCGGCACGCCGCGGCATAGACCTCGGACCGCGTCTGCCCCCCGGCCTGCGAGGGCCCGAACAGGATCCCGACGAGGACGAAAGCCATGCCCATGCTGCGGATCATCGGCTCAGCCCTTCTTCGCAAACAGGGCTTCGGCGGTATCGCGAAGCGCAGCGTAGTAGCGTGCATAGCCGCTGCAGCGGCAGATGTGCGGACCGATCGCCGCCTCGATGGCCTTGTCGAGATCGGCTGGCAGGGCGCGGGCGCGCGCAAGACTGTCGAGGAAAATTTGGGCTGCCATCACGAACCCGGGCGTACAGTAGCCGCACTGGAAAGAGAAGGTGCGCAGGAAGGCCTGCTGGATCGGCAGCAGGTCGCCGGGCGGCGCGACGCCCTCGATGGTGGTGATCTGCAGTCCGTCGACCATTGCCAGCGGCGTCGAGCAGCTGACGACTGGAACAGCCGCGTCGTTGGGCGGTCGAAGGGTCGACACGGTGCAGGCGCGGCAGACGCCAATGCCGCAGCAGAACTTCGTTCCAGTCAGGTCGAGATCGTCGTGCAGGAAATCGATCAGGCGCTCGTCGCCGCGCGCCGGGTCGACCTGGTGAGCGACGCCGTTGACGGTGAAGCGGAGAGTCATGATCCGAGCCCTTCGAGCACCTTGGCCGGCGTGATCGGCAGGGAAGTGTAGCGTCGCCCGACGGCATCGCGCAGCGCATTGGAGATAGCTGGCGCGATCGAACACATGACCGCCTCGGCGATGCCGCGCGCCGCACCGCCGTCCTGCGGCGATTCCGGCAGCACGATCAGCTCCTGCGCCCGTCCGCCCGGCCGGTAGGCCGGCAGCAGGGGTACGTCGGACCAGCGCGGGACGTGATAGCGGTCGAGGTTCCAGCGTCCGTTTGCCGGCCCTGTATTGCCGCCCGGCATGTCCTCGAGCAGGGTGTAGCCGATGGCCATGGCGACGCCGCCCTGGGATTGCCCCGACACCAGCTCTGGCACGAGTACCCGTCCGGCATTGAGCACCGACAGGACGTTCTCGACCTGGACGCGACCGTCGCGCCGGTCGACGGTCAGGCCGACGACATTCACGCAGGGTGCCCAAGCATAGCGCGAGTAGCGGCGAACCGCGGCGGGTGGCGCCGTGGTGTTGCGGCGCGTCATGAAGACGGGCTCGTTATCATCGGGCATATAGAACGACAGGCCGTCGAGCTGCAGGCGGATGTCGCCGCCCTCGACAGCATAGTCGGCCGCCACCCAGTCGGCCTGGAAGAAGCCGTGGCCGAGCGCGCCCACCGGCAATCGCTTCTGGTAGATCGTCCGCGCGAGGGCAGCGCGCGGAATCGGCCGCGTCGGATCCGCCCGCATCGCCAGCGCGCCGTCGATCCAGTCGACATCGGCCCGCCGAAGGTCCGGGCGGCCCCACATCATCCGCGCCGCCGGCAGGAGACTGCCCTGCATCAGCGCCGATGCCGTCTGCTGCAAGGTGTGGACCTGGTGCAGGGCTGTGAGACAGGCCGAGGAGGATCCCACGCCCTTCGCGGTCCAGCGCGGGTTCGTCCAGTCGCCCGGGCTCGCGTCTGTCGCCAACCCGGTCTCGCCGAACAAGCGATAGCTTCCCATCTCGACCGTCTCGGCGTTGGCGCCGAGGATCGGTCCCACCACCACGCTGAAAGTAGTGGTGGACCCGTTGCCCATGTCGACGGCATCAGAGCGCACCGTCAGCCGCCCGTCCGGCGCGATCATGACCGCCGCCACCATGCCGTCGCCGGACGTACCGTAGGCCTGCAGCGACATTGCGATGCCGGTGCCATAGGCGACGCCGCGGGCGGCCAGCTGCACCTTGATCGCCGCGCGATCGGCCCACAGCGGATGAGCCTCGGCCCTGTCCAGCATTTCTGCCAGCCGCAGCTCCTGGCCGACCGGTCCGCCCACCACCGTCCGGCTGGAGGAGTTCGCGAGGTTGGCACGCCGCAGCGCGATCGGGTCCCATCCCTTGCCCGCCGCGAGATCGTCGAGCGCCGTCTCGATCGCCAGGAACGCCTCGGGCCCGCCGAAGCCGCGTTGCGAGCCGCCTGTGATGTCCTGGGTGTGAAACGACTGGGCTACGATGTTGGCGGTCGGGATCTCGTAGGCGCCGCCGATGCACAGCGCGGCGAGGTTCGCGACGTACGGCGAGAGGTTGCGCAGGCCGCCACCGTTGAAGTCCAGCGTCGCCTCTATCCCGCGCAGCTTCATGTCCGGGCCGGCCACCAGCGTGCCGCGGATGCGGGCGCCGGGACGCTTCAGCCCGTAGCGGAACTGTTCCCAGCGATCATGCATCAGCTTGACCGGCGCGCCGCCGGAGAAAGCCGCCGTCAGCGCGAGCAGGAGCGAGAAAGGCGAGCTGTCGCGTCCGCCGAATCCGCCGCCGGGCGGGCAGCCGTGCAGCACCACCTCCTTGACCTTGAGCGGCGAGTCGGCGGCGCCGTACATCGTGGCGACATCGCCCGCGTCGCCGTCGGGCGATTGCGTGCCCACCAGCAGCGAAAGGCGGGAGGTGGCGGCGTCGTACCAGGCGAGGCCCGACTCCGGCTCCATGAACATCGGGTCCATCGCCTGCGTGTCGACGGAAAGCGGCTGTCGAATGAATTCGGGATGCCGCGCCAGGTAGGCGTCGATCCGGCCACGCCAGGCGGGGACATTGGCCCGGTAGGTCACGGAATCGACGGTGGCGTAGCTGAAGGACTCGCCGTCCTCGAAATACTTCACGTAGGCGGTCTGCGGTGGCCACGGTTGCGCCAGGCCCGACGATGGTGCGACCTCGCCGGCGTAGGTCTGGAACTCGGTGTCGCGAAACTGCATGAACCGGCGCGCCGCGCGATAGCTGGCCATCGTGCCGAACATCAGCAGCGCGACGCCTTGTCCGAGGTAGTTCGGGGCGTTCCCGGGCTGGACGATCAGGTCGAACTCCAGCGTCCTGTCGAAGGTGGCAGTCGCCGCCGCCGTCGCGCCGGCGGACAGCACCTGCGCCTCCCGGTGGGCGGCCTCCATGTGCAGATCGCGCGCTCTACGCAGCCGGGGCACCGCCACGCTCCGTTTCAGGTGGTTGCCGAGCACGACCCGCTTCGGCCGGGCCTCGGCCGGCAGCTGGGAAAGATCGACGCCCATGAACGCATGCGCCGTGGTCAGCGCCGGCAGGTACATCGCATGCCATTGCGTGGCTCCCCAGCCGAGGTTGCGTGCGTTGAAGTCGCGCGCGAAGACCTTCTGCCCCGTCACCTTGATGCGGCCGTCGATCCGCTCCTGCGCCACGCCTGGAATAGACGGCCACGCGGGTCCTGAGGGGGCGGCGGCGGCGCTCCTCGCGATCATGGGTGGTCCGAGAATGCTGATGCCCACCAGCCCCGCCGCCCCGGACACGAAGCGACGCCGCCGGATCGCCGGGCCGGGCGGCTTCGTGACGATGTCGGTACCGCTCATCGTGATCTTCTCCCGCGAGATCCCGTGGAAACTCTTGCAAGGCACCGCCTGGCCGACTTCCATTCCCTTCGTCGCGCCCACCCTACGACTGCGGAAACGCCATCTCAGAGCTTTGTCTGGTTGAGCCTCGCGCTGTTGATCAGGAAGTAGGCGTACGTGAGCAGGCAGACGGCAAAGTAGATGAACATGAAATACTTACCGTTGAAGGCGGCTTGGCCGTGAATGCCATTCGACCAGATGCCAGCCCATCCGAGAAGGTAAACTGCAGGAATGAAGATGAGGATGTGGGGTGAGAGGTGTCTTGCTCTTCGGCTGATCAGTAGGAATACGGCGCCTGTTAGAAAATTGGAAATCCCAAAGACGCCGAGAAGAAAGACCTGATCTTCGGGAACGGTTGCCATGTCAAATCTGGCAAAGTTGGCAGCAGACCATTTCAGAAGGAACGTATGCATGAACCCTCTCAAAAGGTCGTATGCGCCAACAATGGAAAGGACAATCGACGGGACTCGATAGATGTCGTTGGAGTGTTTCACGAGAAGAAATTCCTTATCTCTTTGCAACAGCGGAGACGGTGTTGCCAGTCGAGTTCCTGGCTGGATGCTTCTGTCCGGTATCCTGTACGGCACCTACGAAGCTTCCAGACCATCACGCTGCCGGATCGGCCAGACCTTCGACATTGCCCAACTCACGGCGACGCCCACAATGCAGCCGAACACCACCTCGGCGACCTTGTGCAACCCGTGCTCAATGCCGTTTATCACGGAGTGGGAGGATGCACCTGAGGCGATGACGATGGCCGCCGTGATCGGCGCCTGGCGCCACATCGTCTGAACCTGAATGACATAGGACGAAAGCAGAACAGTGAGACCAAGAGCCAAGGGCAGCGTCCATTCGGCGGGCCCGCCAATGATGAGGAAGAGCAAGCCGACCATGCCTCCCACCAGCACGTTGATGAGACGGCTCCTGAACATGCGTCTTGCCTCGTCCACCTGCGGATCCGCGGCGGCGACCATTGAGGCGATCGCCCAGAGCGGATTGGTGTCAGCAAGGTAAGCCAGCGCATACCAGATCAGGCTGGTCGCGATCGCCACGTTGCAGGCAAACCTAATACCCAGAATGTCTCTTGGCATGCAGGTCACCTCGGCCTCTGGAGCGGCCAGTCGGTCAAGAGCCCCCTTCCCCCATGCAGTTTCCGCCCGGCAATTCAACCTCACTGCAACTCATGATCTCTGCATTTCCGCCGGGACCGTCAGTTAGGTTTACAAGGAAACGGTGTCCATCCCTACAATCGGCCCGCCATGACGCATAGTCACCGGGACGGTAACTTCTGAATACGAACCCCACGACAGCGCACTCCCCAAATCCGACGCTTCGCAGGTAGCTGTCCGCGATTCGCGATCTTTCGACTGATGACGACCGGGCCAGCGTGTCGTGCACACGATTGCCCGTAGCCGACGGCAGCGCTTCCTGCGAAAGGTCGTGTCCCGGGTAGTGGTGTAGGAGGCCGTTGAATCGAAGAGCCGGGATATCGCGCTCGATCTGTTTGGTGGTTCGGGTACCACCGGCTCAGAACGCTCGATTCAACGTAATTCCGATCGCGTGCGTGACGACGTTTCCGGTGTAAACGCCAATCAGCGTACCCGTATAGGAGTTACCGCCACCGGTGCCCGGATTGTTGAAGGGAGAGATGCTCGTTATCGTCTGGGCATTCGGCGCGCTGAAAGCATAGTTGAAGTCGATGAACCAGGAGGGCGAGAGGAAATACGTGACTCCGACGGTGGCCGCGGCGCCGAGGGTCCAACTCGTTGTCGAGAAGCTCTGCGGCGTGCCCGAAACGTTGGTGTAGACACCACTGAACGTGGCATAGCCAACGACATCGCTGAGGGTGGTCTTAACCTGCGACAATGACGGTCCAGCGCCTGCATAGAAGAAACTCCTGTCAAGCGCATAGCCTACGAACGGCGTGAAGGACGTCTGATGGTAGACGCCGACCGTGTATCCGCCAGTGATCGACTGGCCTCCGAAAGTCGAGCTGCCGCCGGCGCTCGAAGAGCCGTACTGGGGAATGATCAGATTCTGCTGTGTCGAGCTGTTGCCGAGGTAGTTGTATAAGAACTTGGCGCCCCAGAGGAAATTGCTGTCCCCAAATCGCCGGAAATATCCAAGCTGGAACACCGGGGCAAAACCGGCAGTGGTGCCGAAACTGGGCTTGATCGGCGGCCCGTCGGCCGTGCCAGACGACGTCTGAACTCCGGCACCGTTAAAGACGTCGGAGATGCCCTTATTGTAGAGCGACTGGGTTCCGAAGTCGGCGAAATTCGCGCTCCCGCCGATACCGACATAGAAACCGGACTTAGGCACACTGGTCGTTTCCGGTGATGGTGCCTGTGCCCCAACAGCCGTGGGGCAGACGGCCGCGACAAGCAGCAAGGCGACACGTAGATAGTTCATAAGAGCTCCCTCCCGGAAAGAGTTCACGCAGCCGAATGTCTCAAGAGCAATTGGTGACGGCCCGGCTCGTGTTCTACGGATAGTGCTGCAGGATGCGTAGAATAGGCCAAGCGTGCCATTGATTGCAGACAGGCGCTCTAGTGCAACCTGCCGGCCACACTTTGGAACCATCTCACAAGATGCTTCTGGCCTCGTTGAATGGCCTGTTTACGGGAAGCTGAAGGCCATTGAGATCGGTGATCAATGGCGCAACTCCGAGTCCAATCT
>JABMNB010000055.1 GCA_013205335.1 Rhodospirillales bacterium | reverse complement strand
TCGCAGTTCCGCATTCGTGCTCGCCGCTCTTGCCAAAACGGACGACCGGGTCGACGCTGTCAGGGCAGCCCGCCGGACACCGCTCGCAGAGCAAAAATTCAAACAGGACCCGTCGTCATGCCCGATGCTTCCCATGCCTCCGTGCCTCGCCAGCTCGATGTCGCCATCGTCGGTGGGGGACTGGCCGGCCTCTATGCCATCCACCGCCTGCGCAAGCTCGGCCTCAGGGTGCGGGCTTACGAGGCGGGTTCGGGTATCGGCGGCACCTGGTTCTGGAACCGCTATCCCGGCGCGCGCTGCGACGTCGAGAGTCTCGAGTATTCCTACAGCTTCTCCGACGAGTTGCAGCAGGAGTGGAAGTGGCCGGAGCGCTACGGCACGCAGCCGGAGATCCTGAAATACATCAACCACGTCGCCGACCGCTTCGACCTGCGGCGCGACGTGCAGCTCGACACCCGCATCAAGACGGCCCTGTTCGACGGCGCGACCAACGAGTGGACGCTGCGCACCGAGAGCGGCGAGGAGATCCGCGCGCGCTACTGCATCATGGCGGCGGGCAATCTCTCGACGCCGCGCGTGCCCGATTTCAAGGGCATCGGGAGCTTCAAGGGCAAGTGGTACCATTCGGGCCTGTGGCCGCACGAAGGGGTCGACTTCACCGGCCTGCGGGTCGGCGTCATCGGCACGGGCTCCTCGGGCGTCCAGATGATCCCGCTGATTGCCCAGCAGGCCAAGCACCTGCACGTCTTCCAGCGCACCGCCAACTTCAGCCTGCCGGCGCGCAATGCGCCGATGGAAGAAGAGCGCGAGAGCCGCCACAAGGCCGACTATCCGGCGCGCCGGCGTGCTGCCTACGACACGCCCTTCGCGATCGGAGGCTACCCGCGGCCGACCAAGTCGGCCCTCGAAGCCACCGAAGAGGAGCGCAATGCCGCCTACGAGTCCAAGTGGCAGGAGGGCGGCAGCATCAGCTACCTCTACACTTACACCGACCTTCTGGTGAACAAGGAGGCCAACGACACGGCCTCGGAGTTCGCGCGCAACAAGATCCGCGGCATCGTGAAGGACAAGGCGACGGCCGAGCTGCTGGCGCCCAAGGACCATCCGATCGGCACCAAGCGACTCTGCCTCGATACCAACTATTACGAGACCTACAATCGCGACAACGTCGTGCTGGTCGACGTGCGCAGCGACCCGATCCGGGAGATCACCGGGAAGGGCGTGCGCACCGGCAATCAGGAATACGAGCTCGACGCCATCGTCTTCGCCACCGGCTTCGACGCCATGACCGGCGCGCTGCGAGAGATCGACATTCGCACCAGCGACGGCGCGGTGCTGGCCGATCACTGGGAGGGCGGCCCCCTCACCTATCTCGGCCTGATGGTCTCGGGCTTTCCCAACATGTTCGTCGTCACCGGCCCCGGCAGCCCCGGCGTGAAGACGCAGATGATCGCGTCCATCGAGCAGCACGTCGACTGGATCGCCGACGCGATCGATCACCTGGGCAAGCACCAGCTCGACCGCATCGAGCCATCGCCGCAGGCCGAGTCCGAGTGGGTGGGCCACGTCAATGCGGTGGCCGACAGCACGCTCTACCCGCTGGCCAACTCCTGGTACGTGGGCGCCAACATCCCCGGCAAGCCGCGGGTTTTCATGCCCTATGTCGGCGGCTTCGACCGCTACAAGCGGCGCTGCGACGAGATCTCGGCCGGCGGCTACGAAGGCTTCACGCTGGGCCGGCACAAAGCCGAAGTGGCTTGAGCGCCACCTTCGTCCATCACCGCATCGACGCCGCCCCGCGGCGCTGGCAGGCGGTGGCCGACCGGCTGGCCGGCGACGGCGCCAGGCGGGTCGTCGAGGCGGGCGGCCAGCTCTATGGCGCCTGGCGCAGCCAGATCGGCCGGCCGCGCGACGAGGTGCAGGCGATCAGCGTCTGGCCCCAAGGGATCACGGCGGCCGCGGCTGAACGCGCGCTGCTGGCGAATACCGACGATATCCGGGCCGTGACCAGCGAGGCCATGGTGCCGACGCTTCGCCCGGCCGACACGGTGCCGCCGACGCGCCAGGGCAACTACGCCTTTCGCTGGTTCGCAGTCCCCGCGCCGCATTGGCCGGAGTTCCTCGACCTCTGCGCCGCCGCCTGGCCGGGCTTCGAGGGCGCCTATGATTCGCAGGTGATCGGCCTCTGGCAGGCGACCGGGGACCGCACCGGCAACGGCCCCGACGAGGTCACGGGCGCGGGGCTGCACGCCGGGGTGCGCAGCCTGCTGCTGACCCGGCGACCGGATCTCGCGATGTGGGAACGCTCGAAGCTGCCCCAGGGTGAAGCCGAGGCGGCGGTGCGCGAAAAGCTCAGCCGCCGCTACGATCTCTGCGACTGGACCGTCGTGTCCACCGCGACGCTTCTGACCGCCGTCGACCGCGCGGATACCGCCCGCTGGACTTGAGTGGCCGCTGGACCTGAGTGGCCGCTGGACTTGAGCGGCCGCGCCGCCTATCTCCCACGCCGCCATGCAGACACTGCGCTCCCTGGAAGCCCTGGCACGCGAGGGCCTCCTGTCGCCCGATCCGCGGCTGCAGGAAGCCGCGCAGTCCATGGCGATCGCCATCACGCCGGAGATGGTGGCGCTGATCGACCGTTCGCGCCTGGCCGACGATCCGATCGCCCGGCAGTTCGTGCCGAGCGGTGCCGAGGCCGAGGTCGCGCCGGACGAGCTCGCCGATCCGATCGGCGACGAGGCGCGGTCGCCCGTGAAGGGCATCGTCCATCGCTATCCCGACCGCGTGCTGCTGAAGCCGCTGCATGTCTGCCCGGTCTATTGCCGCTTCTGTTTCCGCCGCGAGAAGGTGGGCCCCGGCGGCGAAGCGCTGTCGGCCGACGAGCTGGCGGCGGCGCTCGCCTATATCCGCAGCCGACCGGAAATCTGGGAAGTGATCCTGACCGGCGGCGATCCGCTGATGCTGGCGCCGCGGCGTATGGCCGAGCTGATGGCCGCCCTCGATGCGATTCCCCACGTGGCGATCGTGCGGCTGCACAGCCGCGTGCCGATCGTCGATCCGGACCGCGTCACCGGCGACCTGGTGCGGGCCCTCAAGCCCGGCCGGATCGCCGTCTGGCTGGCCGTCCATTGCAACCATGCACGCGAACTCGCCCCCTCGACCCGGGCAGCCCTGGCGCGGCTGGCTGACGCCGGCCTGCCGCTGATGGGCCAGACGGTGCTGCTGAAGGGCGTGAACGACGATGTCGAGACCCTAGAGCAGCTCATGCGCGCGCTGGTGACGGCCCGCGTGAAACCCTACTACCTGCACCATCCCGACCTGGTGCGTGGCACCGGCCATTTCCGGGTATCGATCGAACGGGGACAGGCCCTGGTGAAGGCGCTGCGTGGCCGACTCTCGGGCCTCGCCCAGCCGACCTACGTGCTGGACGTGCCGGGCGGTCACGGAAAAGTGCCGGTGGGACCGAACTATCTCTCCGACGATCCCGACGCCCTGTTGATCGAAGACGCCTTCGGCGGGCAGCACCGCTACCCGTCTTCCTGACCATAAGGCATTAGAATTTTTCGAGGTGCTCAGCGGCGGCCGGAAGAGGCGAGCGCCGGGCGAACCGTCCTCGACTGCGGGGCGCTCAGCTCCTCGATCAGCCACTCCTCGAAGGCCTTGGTCTTGGGCCGGCTGACCGACGAGGGCGGGCAGACGAACCACCACGCCTTGCCGCTGTCGACGATCTGTTCGAACGGCTGGAACAACCTTCCCTCCGACAGCTCTTCGCGGAAGAGTTGTGGCGGGCCGACCGCCACTCCCGCGCCCTCCATCGCCGCTTCCACCGCGATCATCGTCGAATCGAAGGTGAGCACGCGCTTGGGCTTGAAGTCGCCGAGGCCGACGGCGCGCAACCAGATCGGCCATTCGGGATCGTAGGTCATGTCGATGAAGGGCACGCGCTTCAGGTCGTCGAACGTCTTCAGCTTGTCGCGATAGCGCTTGCCGCAGAGCGGCGTCAGCACGTCGCTGAAAAGCCTCGTTGCATGCAGATCGGGCTCCGGCTGCACGGTGAAGCGGATGGCGCAGTCGACATCCTCGCGCGCGAAGTCGACGCGCTTCTGGCTCGTCGTCATGCGCACTTCGATCTCGGGATGCTTCGACTGGAAGCGATGCAGGCGCGGCACCAGCCAGCCCAGCGCGAACGTCGTGACGAGGCTCACGTTCAGCGTGCCGGAGTTGGCCTTGCGACCGACGCGCTCGAGGGCGTTGGTCATGCGGTCGAAGGCATCGCGCAGATCGGGCAGCAGCGCTTCGCCTTCGCTGGTGATCTCGAGGCCGCGCGGACGGCGCACGAACAGCGCGACGCCGAGCCTCTCCTCCAGTGCTTTCACCTGATGACTGACGGCAGCCTGGGTGACGTGAAGCTCCTCGGCGGCGTGGGTGAAACTGGCATGGCGGGCTGCGGCCTCGAAGGCCCGAAGGGCATTGAGCGGCAGCTGTGAGCGGCTCATCAAAGACACCCGTTCATAGAAATTCTATGCCTCCCCTGAGCTTTCATCCTTTGCAATATGGCACATGTTACAGCAAATAAGGGCTAGAAACGAGGCGTAACCGCCGATCCTCGGCCCCATTGCCTCAAGCGGAGCTAAGTCATGTCGATCGTATCCAGCGTGCGGACTGCCCGCGCGGAAGCCCCTTCCTTCTCGTTCGGCCGCGCCGTGTCGCTGCTGGCGGGCGCGGTCGTGGTCGGGATCGAGAAAGTCATGACCCGAGCCGAGCTTGCCCGTTCGCGAAATCAGCTGGCCCAGCTGGACGAGCGACTGCTGCGGGACATCGGCCTCGATCGGGCGGCCGCGCGGTTCGAGGCCACCAAGCCCTTCTGGTCCTAGACCGGAATTGCCGGCGGGCGGCGGATAGAGCAGTTTGGGTCGTGGTGCTTTGATGGCGCCATGACCCGACATCCTCTTTTGTTCCCTGCCGTGGCCCTCGCCACTTCCCTTCTTCCCGACGTCGAGACCTGCTGGCACGCCATCCAGCGGCGCGACCGCGCGTACAACGGCCGGTTCTGGTTCTCGGTCAGGACGACCGGGGTCTTTTGCCTGCCGTCGTGCGCGGCCCGACCGGCGTTGCGCCGCAACGTCGACTTCCACGCCTCGCCCGAGGCGGCGGAGGCGGCGGGCTTCCGCGCGTGCAAGCGGTGCAAGCCGCGCGACTGGCAGGCTGATCTCGGCCTCAGCCGGCCAGTGGCGCGCGCCTGCGAGCTTTTCGACTCGGCGAATGCCGACACCCCACCCTCGCTGGCCGAGGTGGCGCGCAAGGTCGGCCTGTCGAGCGGTGCGCTGGGCAAGCGCTTCCTGGCCGAGCTGGGCGTCAATCCGCGCGACTGGCTGATCGCCCGCAAGCGTGAGCGCTTCCGCAGCGCGCTCCGCGGCGGCGCCAGCGTGGCCGATGCGATCTACGGCGCGGGTTTCGGTTCGCCCAGCCGCGTCTACGAGAACAGCGACAAGATGCTCGGCATGACACCGGCAACCTACGCCAAAGGCGGCGCGGGCGCGCACATCGATTACACCACGGTGGATTCCGACTATGGCCGCGTGCTGGTGGCCGCAACACAGAAGGGCATTGCCGCCGTGTTTCTGGGCGATGACGACCGTTCGCTCGAAAAGAACCTGAAGCAGGACTTCCCCGCCGCCGAGATCGAGCGCAACGACGCCGTCCTCGGCCCGCGCGTCGAGGCCGTGCTGTCGCGGCTCTACGGCCGCAAGCCCTCGGCGCTCGATGCGCCCGACGTGCCCCTCGACATCGTGGGCACGGCCTTCCAGTGGAAGGTATGGAAGGCGCTGACCGAGATCCCGGCCGGCGAGACCCTGACCTACGGCGAGATCGCCCGGCGCATCGGCGAGCCCAAGGCGGCGCGTGCGGTAGGACGGGCCTGCGCCACCAACCAGGCCGCCATGGTCATCCCCTGCCATCGCGCCGTCGGATCGAGCGGCGCGCTGACCGGCTATCGCTGGGGCGTGGCGCGCAAGGAACGGCTGCTGGCCGAGGAACGACGGCGCAGCAGCAGGTAGAAGGCGCCCGTGCCGCCATGATGGGCGTGGGCGGCGCGGACCGCCCGCACCCGCTCGCGGTTGTCGCCGCGGTTCAGCCAGCCGACGAATTCCCCCCGTATGCGGCCTTCGATCTTTCGGCCGCCTTCGTCGCGCAAACCCTTGCCGGTCACGACCAGCACCACGCGCATATCCTGCGCCGATACCCTTGCCAGGAATGCCGTCACCGCTCGCTCCGCCGCGGCGAGGGTCATGCCGTGCAGGTCGATCGTGGCCTCGGGCATCAGCTGGCGCCGCGACAGGGCGCGCGAGACGTCGCGATCGAACAGGCGGTCGTCGGGCGACATGTCCGGGCCGCTGGACCGGACCGGCACCGGCCGCGCCCGCGGCTTGGGCGCGGCAGCTTCCGTCCGCGCAGGCAGCGGCGCCGGCGCCGGCAGGGCGGCCGCCCGCTTCCGGTCAAGCGGCTTCACACCGGCCATCGCCGCGGCGAACAAGTCGACGTCCTTCACCATGCCATTTCGTCTAGCCTTGGCCGTGGGTCGGGTCTACACAACCCGGCATGGCCATCGCGCCCCCCCTTCGGCCCAACGGCCCGCCCCAACCCGACCCCGACCTCCAGACCGGCCTCCAGTACCTGCGCGCCGGCTGGTACGACCGTGCCGAGCCGCTGTTCCGCAGCGCCCTCGCCCGCCACGGCGAACGTCCAGACATCCTGCACTATCTCGCCGTCTGCCTGTCGCAGCGCGGCGCGGTGAAGGAAGCCGAGGGACTGTGGCGCAAGGCCGTGGCCAAAGATCCGAACGAGCCGATGCTGCTCTACAATCTCGGTCTCGCTGCCCGTCGGCTGGGCAATCTCGACGAGGCGGCGCGTCGTTTCCGCGACACGATCCGCCAGGCCCCCACCCATGTCGAGGCACGTCTGGCCCTCGCTTCAGTCCACATGGACACCGGCCGCTTCGCCGCCGCCGAGCGCGAACTGTCGGAATTCGTGGCCAACGTCGACCGCGCCATCCACGATCATAAGACGGAGGAGCTCAAGCCCCTGCAGGCGCGCGCCCGCAACATGCTGGGCTACGCCCTCTATCGCCTGGGCCAACATTCCGCAGCGATCGACGTTCTGGACATGGCGCTGCAGGACGCCGGCGACAATGCCGAGCGCCGTGGCCAGATCCTCGGCGACCGCTCGCTCTCGCTGGCCGCCCTCGGTCTTTACGACGAAGCCATCGCCGAGGCCGGCCGGGCGCTCGAACTGGCGCCGACCAGCGCCACGTTGAACCATACCCTGGGCTTCGTGCTCTATTTCAGCGGCCGGCCGAGCGACGCCATCCCGATGATCGAGAAGGCACTCGAACTCGACCCGGCCTTCGGCGCGGCGCTCAGCACCCTGGCGCTGGCCAGGACGGCGGCGGGCCAGACCGACCAGGCCGTCGCCATCCTGAAGCAGGTCCTTGAACGCAACCCACTCGACCAGGAGGGCATCCTCCAGCTTTCCAACCTGCAGGTTCAGCTCGGACGCTTCGACGACGCGATCCAGGTTCTCGCGCCTTACCTGAAAGCCGTGTCCGGCGACGCAAGGGCGATGAACAATCACGGGCTGGCGCTTCTGGGTCTCAAGCGGTTCGACGATGCCAGGCGCATCCTGAAAAAGGCCGCCAAGATCTCGCCCGAGGATTCCTTCGTGCAGACCAATTACGGGCTCGCCCTGATGGGTCTTGGCCGGGCAGCGGAAGCGCGCACCCACCACGAACAGGCGCTGCGCGGGATGCCGGGCGATTCGCGGCTGCTGGCCCACTACGGCATCTGCCTCGCGGCGCTGGGCGAGCGCGACAGGGCCCGTGAAACCCTCGATTCGGCCCTGGCGGCCGATCCCAACAACGAGGAAGCCCTGCTCGCCCGCGCGGGCCTCGACGCATGAGCGACGGCGCCGATCGTCTGGCCGAGGTCGCCGGCCACATTGCCGAGGCTGCGCGCGCTGCGGGGCGTTCGCCCTCCGACGTCACCCTCGTTGCCGTCTCGAAGACGCATGGCGCGGACCGGGTCCGCGAACTGCTGGAGGTCGGCCATCGCGTGTTCGGCGAGAACCGCGTGCAGGAAGCCGAAGGCAAGTTCCCGGAGTTCAAGGCGGCCTATCCCGACCTCGAACTGCACCTGATCGGTCCGCTGCAGACCAACAAGGCGCGCGACGCCGTCGCATTGTTCGACGTCATACAATCCGTCGACCGCGACCGGCTGGCCGCCGCGCTGGTCAAGGAAATGGAGCGGCTGGGCCGTCGGCCGTCCTGCTACATCCAGGTCAATACCGGCGAGGAGCCGCAGAAGGCGGGAATCCTGCCCCAGGACCTCGACGCCTTCGTCGCCCAGTGTCGCGACCAGCACAAGCTGCCCGTCGCCGGCCTGATGTGCATCCCACCCGTCGACGAGGAACCGGCCCTGCATTTCGCCCTTTTAGCCAAGATGGCGGCACGCAATGGCCTCGCCAAACTCAGCATGGGCATGAGCGCCGACTACGAGACCGCGGTCCGGATGGGCGCCACCCATGTCCGGGTCGGCAGCGCCCTGTTCGGCAATCGCCCGCCGCTGGAAACGTCGGCGCCGAAAAGCGATGCCTGAACTGCCCGAGGTCGAGACCGTCCGGCGCGGGTTGATGCCGCGCCTGGTCGGCCGGCGCGTCGTCCGCCTGCAGCAGCGCCGCCTCGACCTCAGGGTCCCGTTGCCCGCGAAGTTCGCTTCCAAAGTCGAGGGCCGAGGCGTCACCGGGATCGACCGGCGCGCCAAGTACCTGCTGATCCGCCTCGACGACGGCCAGACCCTGATCGTCCATCTCGGCATGTCGGGCCGCATGACCCTGTACGACGCCGAGACCGCGGTCAGCCATCCGCTCGACCGGCACGACCATGTGGTCTTCGACATGGACGATGGCTGGCAGGTCCGCTTCAACGACGCCCGCCGCTTCGGTCTCATGGTGCTGGTGGCCGACGAGGTCCTCGCCACACACAAGCTCTTCAAGGGCATGGGGCCGGAGCCGCTGGACGACGCGTTCGACGGGAACGTGCTGGCGGCCCGCCTCGCCGGACGCAAGACACCGATCAAGGCCGCCCTGCTCGACCAGAAGACCCTGGTGGGCGTCGGCAATATATATGCGTGCGAGGCTCTGTTCCTGGCCGGCATCTCGCCGCGCCGGTCCGCCCACACGATCAAGGGCGAGCGCGCCGGGCGCCTGGTGGCCGCCATCAAGAAGGTGCTGCTGCGCTCGATCGAGGATGGCGGATCGACCCTGCGCGATCACGTCCAGCCCGGCGGCGAACTGGGCTATTTCCAGACGCGCTTCAATGTCTACGACCGCGCCGGCATCGCCTGTCCGACGCGCGACTGCGGCCAGACGGTCCGCCGGCTGGTGCAGGCGGGGCGCTCGACCTTCTATTGCGCACGCTGCCAGCGCTAGCTAAGAGCGCCGATCCGCCCCAGGTACGCTCGAGGAGAACAAGAATGACCGCGGCATACGAGAACATCCAGACGGAAACCCGGGGCCGGGTCGGAATCATCCGGCTGAACCGCCCGAAAGCGCTGAACGCACTCTGCGCCGATCTGGTGCGCGAGCTCGGCCAGGCTCTCGATGCGTTCGAAGCCGATCCCGGCATTGGCTGCATGGTCCTCACCGGAAGCGAGAAGGCGTTCGCCGCCGGCGCCGACATCAAGGAGATGAAGGACAAGTCCTATCAGGACGTCTTCCTCCAGGATTTCATCACCGTCGGCTGGGAGCGGGTGAGCCAGGTCCGCAAGCCGATCGTCGCCGCCGTGGCGGGATACGCGCTGGGCGGCGGCTGCGAGATGGCGATGATGTGTGATTTCATCATCGCTGCGGACAATGCCAAATTCGGCCAGCCCGAGATCACGCTGGGCACCATTCCCGGCGCCGGCGGCACGCAGCGCCTGCCGCGCTTCGTCGG
>JABMNB010000499.1 GCA_013205335.1 Rhodospirillales bacterium | reverse complement strand
GCGGCACCTGGTGCTGCCCTACAGCTTCGACACCAACGACATGCACTATCACCAGGGCTTCCACCGCTTCGTGTCGGCGCGCGACTTCGCCGACTACACGAGCGACGCCTTCGACACGTTGTGGGCCGAGGGCGAGCGGTCGCCCAAGATGATGTCGATCGGCCTTCACCTGCGCATGATCGGCCGTCCCGGCCGCATCGCCGCGCTCGACCGCATCGTCTCGCACATGAAACAAAAGGGCGGCGCCTGGTTCGCCACCCGCCGCCAGATCGCCGAACACTGGCAGGCGCGGTTTGGTGGGTAGCTACACAGCAAACCCCATCCTGAGGACGCTGCGCAGCAGCCGTCTCGAAGGATGGACCACACGCACCTCGTCCGTTGCCCATCCTTCGAGACGTCGCGCTTCGCGCGCCTCCTCAGGATGAGGTGGTGCGGGTATGGATCGAGTACGGCGGAAAGGCTCTAAGCCTTCACCTTCGGCCGCACGATCTTGATCGTCGAGGTCGAATGGACGATCAGGCGGCCCTTCTCGTCCTTGAGGTCGCCGTCGAGAAAGCCGACCGAGCCGCCCCAGCGCAGGACGCGGCCCTCGGCATAGACGATGCCCGGGCCCATCGCCTCGAAGAAGCTGATCTTGAGTTCGAGCGTCGGCACGGCGACGGCGAGCTTGCCCTTGACGATGGCGGCATTGGCCATCGCGGTGTCGACCATACCGGTGAGGAACCCACCCTGGCAGATGCGCCCCTGCGAATGGCAGAAGGCCGGCACGATCTCGAAACGGAAGCGCGCATAGCCGCGCGTCGAGTCGATATCGAGCAGTTCTCCGTTCAGCGTATTCAACACCTCGGGCGGATTGGCACGCAGGATGTCGAGCATCTCCGAGTCGTGCACGAGGTCCTTGGGGAAATTCTGGAAGTCGGGATGGGCTGAGCTCATGGCGCGCGGACTATAGCGAACGCGCCGACGCCCGCACCCTCTCAAGCAGGTCGATGAGCGTCCGCGTTTCGGCGGTCGAAAGTCCGGACGCGATCCGCTTCTCGTGCGTCCGGACAAGCCTTGAAAAGCGCGCGAGCGCCTTGCGGCCGGCGGGTGTCAGAGCGAGAGCGTGGGTGCGCCCGTCGGTCGGCGACGGGCGTCGCACCAGAAGATCGCGCGCCTGCAGGCGGTCGAGGATCGGCACCAGGGTCGAACGATCGATGCCCAACGCCCGCGCCAGCGCCATCTGGCTGAGTCCCGCATTGCGGTCGACCAGCACCAGCAGGCCGAACTCGCCCGGCGACAGTGACTCGCCCGCCGTGGCGAAGGTCGCCGCGAAATCGGCGAAGACCGCGGACTGGGTGCGGCGCAGCGCATAGCCCATCAGCGACGGAAGCAGGCCGCGGTCGAGCGGCCTGGACGGCGAGCTGGCGGGTGGACGGCCCATCGGCGGAGTGGTAGACGGCGAATGTTTGGGGAGCAAACAAATTCGCCGCCGCACGAGATGAGTTTCAAGGTTCGCATCGCCTCCGCCGACCGCACAATCGACGTGCCGACCGGCGCCACCATCCTGGAGGCCGCGCTCGACGCCGGCATCTCCTATCCGTTCGGCTGCCAGTCGGGAAACTGCGGCGCCTGCAAGTCGCATCTCGTCAAGGGCGAGGTGACGATGGAGGGCTATTCCGAGTTCGCGCTTTCCGACGAAGAGAAGTCGCGGGGTCTGATCCTCGCCTGCCGCGCCGTGCCTTGGGACGAGAGCGAAGTGGCCTGGCTCGAGGAGGACGACCTGATCGTCCATCCCCGCCGCCTGCTCGCCTGCAAGGTCGTGTCCCTCGACGATGCCACGCACGACATCAAGCGCCTCCGGCTCGGGATCGTCTCCGGCGGTCCCTTCGACTTCTCGGCCGGCCAGTTCGCCTCCGTTACTTTCGAGGGCTGTCCGCCGCGCGATTATTCGATGGCCAATGTCCCGGGCGATCCAGTCCTGGAATTCCACGTCCGCCGCACGGCGGGGGGCGCCACCAGCGCCCATGTCGCCGGGAGTCTGAAGGTCGGCGATAGCGTTCGGGTCGAAGGGCCGTTCGGCGCCTCCTACCTGCGCGAGAGCCATCGCGGTCCCATCATCGCGGTCGCCGGCGGTTCGGGGATGGCGCCGATCAAGTCGGTGGTCGAGCGTGCGCTGCAGAAGGAACTGCCGCAGCACATCTATCTTTATTTCGGCGTCCGCAGCGAACGCGACCTCTACCTGCGCGACCATTTCGCGGCGCTCGCCGGGAAGCACAGGAACCTGCACTTCGTTCCGGTGTTGAGCGAGGGCAACGGATCGGGCTTGCGACAGGGGCTGGTGCACGAAGCCGTGGCGCAGGATTTCGACGAGGTCGATGGCTGCAAGGCCTATCTCGCGGGCCCACCCGTGATGGTCGAGGCCGCGACCCTGCTGCTGGAACAGCGCGGCATGCGGCGCATCGATATCCATGCGGACGCCTTCTACACGGCGGCGGAAATGGCAACCGCGGGTAAGAAAACGGGAGCGGAGCAATGAGCGGTCTTCTGCAGGGCCGCGTGGCCATCGTCACCGGCGCCGGCCGCGGCATCGGCCGCGCCATCGCGGAGTCGCTGATTGCCGAAGGCGCGCAGGTCATCGTGGCCGACAATGGCGCGTCCATCGCCGGCGACGGCGGCGATCCCGAGGTGGCGCGCGCGGCGGTCGGGGAGCTGAATGAGAAGGCGGGCTCGGGGCACGCGCTGGCCTTTACCGAGAGCGTCGCGTCCCCCGGTGTCGGCAAGCAGCTCGTCGACCTGGCGCTCAAGACTTTCGGCGGCATAGACATCGTCGTGAACAATGCCGCGATCCTGCGCGACGCCTTCGTGTTCCGTGCCGATCCGGCCGACTGGGACGCCGTGATCCGCACCAACCTGTCGGCGGCTTTCTACCTGATCAACGCCGCCTCAGGCGTGATGCGCGAGCAGGGCAAGTCCGGGCGCGGCGGGCACGGGGGCTACGACTGGGGTCGCATCGTCAACATCGTCTCCTCGGCGGGCCTTTACGGCAATCTCGGCCAGGCCGCCTATGCCAGCGCCAAGGCGGGACTGTTCGGCCTGACTCGCGTCACCGCCATGGACCTCGCGCGCGCGCAGATCACCGCCAATGCCGTGGCGCCATTCGCACGTACCCGCGTGACCGACATCATCCAGCCCGCCAACGAGGCCCAGCAGACCTACAAGGAGCGCGCCCTCAAGATCGGCGCGCACCACGTCGCCAACCTGGTGACCGCGCTGTGCTCGCCGGCCGGCAAGCCCATCACCGGCCAGCTGCTGGGCGTGCGCGGCCGTGAGGTCTTCCTGTTCGGCCAGCCGCGCCCGGTCGCGCGCCTCGAAGCCGGTGCGCCGGGCACGCTGGCGCAGGACATCGCCGGCAAGCTCGGCGGCCAGTTCACCGATCTCACGACCGATCTCGAAGCCTTCAATACCGACCCCCTCGTCTGAGGAGAGCGACCATGACCCAGACCATCATCGTCAAGACCGTCGAGGAACTGAAGGACGCGCCCGAGGAGTTCCGCGAGGCCGTCGCCAAGCTGGTCATCAGCCATGCCGTGAACGAGCTCTATGGCGCCCAGGTATTCGACGAACCGGCCATCGCCTACGCGCCAACGCCCTACGCCAAGTGGCTGACCTGTCGCGTCGCCATGGAAGAGTACGGCCACCACGTGCGTTTCAAGCAGCTTGGCGTGCAGATGGGCATCGACGAGGAGCGCATGGTGCCGGGCACCGGCAAGCGCCCGCTCTCGATCTTCGAGTTTCCGCTCAAGAACTGGCAGGAGTTCGTCGCCATCAAGCTACTGGCCGACCTGGCCGAGATCCTTCAGGTCGAGGACCTGCTCCACTGCACCTTCCATCCGCTGCGCAACCTGGCGCGCGCGACCATGCCGGAAGAGCGCTTCCACGCGCAGTTTGGCGAGGACTTCACCGCCGAGTTGATCAAGACGCCGGAGGGCAAGGCTTCGCTGCAGGCCGCGATCGACGAGTACTTCCCCTACCTGCCGTCCTTCTTCGGCGGCTCGAAGTCGCGCAACAACGAGATCTTCCGCAAGTGGAACATCAAGCAGCGCACCAACGACGAGATGCGCGCCGACTTCATGACCCGCGCTTCCGAAGTCACCGCCAAGTACGGCCTCACCCTGCCCGAGGTGCGGCAGGCGGCGTAAACACGCGCCTCCCGGCGACTGGTAGAATGGTGGCATTTTTGCTACCAATTATCTGTGATCATCGTTGTCGACACCAACGTCTTTGTTGGAGCCTGCCTCGGGATCGGCGCGTCGAGCGCCGTCGTCGCGGCATGCTTGCAGAAGCGTGCAATGCCGCTGATGGGTTCAACATTGTTGGCTGAGTACGAGGATGTCCTCGGGCGCAAGTCTCTCTTCACGCGATCGCGGCTGTCCGCAAAGGAGAGCAGCGAACTTTTGGATGTCTTCCTGGCGCACTGTGAATGGACGCGTATCTACTTCGGCTGGCGGCCGAATCTGCGCGACGAGGCGGACAATCACCTGATCGAACTCGCTTTGGCGGGTGGCGCAAGTCACGTCGTGACGAAAAACGTTCGCCATGTCGGCCGGATGGAACTTAGATTTCCTCAGCTGTTTGCCATGACGCCCGAGAAATTCATCAAGGAGCACGTAAGATGAGCGCTCTTACTCTTCGCTTGCCCGATGACAAGCACGCTCGCCTCAAGTCTTTGGCACGGCGCCGGGGCACGAGCGTCAACCGCCTCATCGAGGAAATGGCCACCGTCGCCATTGCCGAGGCAGATGCCGAGACGCGCTTTGCCCTTCGGGCCGAGCGAGGACGCGGCAAGGCGGCCCGTGGTCTTGCCCTGTTGAGGAAAGCTGCATCTTCAAAGTGACGCGGATCCTCGCCCTGCCTCGCATGGTCCTCGACCGGGTAACGGCAGAGGTCCGCACCGCGTCCTGGTTTGCGGCCCTCGGCGAGCCGCTGACCGACGGCGACCGCGCGGATGCCACGGCCTACGCCACGGCACTCGGCTTCGAAGGGCTCGACACCGGCATCGCCCATGACTGGCCGGAAGCGGAGGCGTTTCTGAAGGGGCCTGACTGGTCGCCCGTGTGGTGGGATCGCGAAGAGGCGTTGCGACGCGCGCTGCTGGCGCACGCGGAGGCCCGCTATCCCGGGCCCGTGCTTTGGTCGGCTCTCACGGAACTTACCACCGATGCAGGCGAACTGGTGCACGGCAAGGCGGCCACGGCCGCAGGACGCATGGGCGATGCGGCCAAGGCCTCGATCCATGTCGCAGCCGGCGCGGCCTCGCAGACGGTCTATCAACTCGCCGTGGCGCGGCTTGCCGGCGAGGAAGGCTCGCCCTTCGAAAGCAAGTTCCGTCTCTTCGCAGCGGGACGCTGGCCGCTCGGCATCGTGGGCTCTAGGCTGATCCTCTTCTAGAGGGAGAGGCTTCGCATGAGTTCCTACGCCGCGCCGTCCCGCACCAGCGGGCGGTTGAAGCGCCCGTTCGGCAATATCCATTACGAAGTCTGCGGCAGCGGACCGGCGCTGATCTTTGCGCACGGGCTGGGCGGCAATCACCTGAGCTGGTGGCAGCAGGTGGCGCACTTCGCCCCCCACTATACTTGCGTGACCTTCGCCCATCGCGGCTTCGCGCCGTCCGACCCGGTCGCCGGCGGTGTCGATCCGGCCGACTACCCCGGCGACCTCGCCGCCCTGATCGATCATCTGGGCTTTTCCGACGTGCGCCTCGTCGCACAGTCGATGGGCGGCTGGACCATGCTCGAATATGCGATGGCGCATCAGGACCGCGTGAAGGCGCTGGTGCTCAGCTCGACCTCGGGCACGCTCGACCGGCGTGGCTGCGATCCCTCGGGCGGCACTGACTATGACGCGTGGCTGACGGCGGCCGAGGCGATTCTCTCGGCAGGCATGGCCGGAGGCATCCATCCGGCGATCGGCGAGCGCGCGGCCGAGCGTTTCCCTGCCCTGCATCTCCTCTATCGCAGCATCGACGAGATGGCGGGGACACTCGACAAGGACAAGCTGCGCGCGGGCTTGCGCCGCACCGCGACGCGCACCCTGGCCGATGTCAGGACGTTTCGCGTGCCGACCCTGCTGATCGCCGGCGGCGAGGACGTGGTCTTTCCGCCGTTCCTGGCAAGCGCCATCGCGACAAGCCTGCCCTGCGGCCAGGCAGAGACGATTGCCGATGCCGGGCACTCGCCCTACTTCGAGCAGGCCGCTAGATTCAACGAGCTGGTCGACGCGTTCCTCGCGCGACAGCTCTAGGAGGCTACTTTGTCCAGGGACAATCCGCGTATCGCCGTTCTCGGCTTCGCCATCGAGTGCAACCGGTTCGCGCCGGTGACGACTGCCGAAGATTTCGACCAGGACGTCGACATCCGCGGCAACCGCATCGTGAGCGAGGCGCGCTCGGGCAAGTCGATCACCATGCCCGACCTGCCCGGCTTCTTCACCGAGATGGATCGCACCGGCAACTGGACCCCGGTGCCGCTGCGCGTTTCGCTGGCGCAGCCCGGCGGACCGGTCGAGGAGCAGTTCTTCAAGTCCTATCTGGCCGAGATCGAGACCGGCCTGAAGTCGGTCCTGCCGGTCGACGCGATATTCGTCTCCTGCCACGGCGCCGCGCTGGCGCAGGGCACCGACGATCCGGATGGCGACCTGTTCGAGATGCTGCGCCGCGTCGCCGGCCCCGACGTGCCCATCGTCTCGGTGTTCGACCTGCACGCCAACGTCTCGCGACGCATGACCGACAATCTCAGCGTCTTCGTCGGCTATCTCGAGAACCCCCATACCGACATCCACGAACGCGGCGTCGAGGCCGCGAAGCACATGCGCGAGCTGCTCACGGGCACGCGCACGGCGGTCGAGATGGTGAAGATCCCGCTGGTGCCGCCGCAGATCGCGCTGCTGACCGCCCGTGGCCCCTATGCCGACCTGATCAACTACGGCCAGACGAAGGTGGGCGGCGATATCCTGAACGTCTCTGTGATGGCGGGCTTCGCCTATAGCGACAGTCCCAAGAACGGCCTCACCGCCGTCGTCACGGCACGCAACGGCAACCGCAAGGCGGCCGCCGATCTCTCGCTCGACATCGCCCGGCGCGCCTGGGGCATGAAGGAGCGCTTCAAGCGCGAGATGATGACGCTGGCCGACGCGGTCCAGCATGCCACCGCCATTGGCCGCGATCGCCGCCGCAAGCCCATTATCCTGGCCGACGTCGCCGACAATCCCGGCGGCGGCGGCCGCGGCAACACCACCTTTCTGCTGCGCGCACTGAAGGCCGCCCGGGCGCAGGGCGTGTACTTCGGCGTGTTCAACGACGCGGCCCTCGCCGCCAAGGCGCACGAGTTGGGGGAGGGCGCGATCTTCAACGCCTCCTTCAACACGCAGGAGCATCAGGAGTTCTCCCTGCCTTTCGATTGCGAGGCCAAGGTCGTGAAGCTCTCCGACGGCCAGTATGTCGGGCGCCGCGGCGTGCTGAAGAACGTCTCCGCCGACATGGGCCCGTCCGCCCTGCTCGACCTCGGCGGCATCCAGATCGTCGTCATCAGCAACCGCTGCCAGTGCATGGACCCGTGCCAGTTCGAGATGTTTGGCCTGGACATTGCGCAGGCGCGCACGGTGGTCGTTAAGAGCCGCGGCCACTTCCGCGGCGGTTTTGACGAATTCTTCAAGCCGGAACAGATCTACGAAATCGACTGTCCGGGCTTGACGTCGCCGGTCCTGGCGAACTTCACTTGGACCAAGCTGCCGCGGCCGGTCTATCCCCTCGATGAGGAGACGACCTGGAACCCGCCCGAAGCAGGCTGAGGAGGTCGTCGTCATGCTGCGCCGTGCTTTGTTTGCTGCCCTTGCGTTGTTCGCCGCAACGCCCGCCTACGCCCAGCCCAGCAAGACGCTGAAGGTCGTCATGCACTCGGATCTCAAGATCATCGATCCGGTCTGGACCACGGCCTACATCGGCCGCAACCACGGCTACATGATCTACGATACGCTCTTCGCTCTTGACGCCAAGCTCGAGCCGCGACCGCAGATGGTCGAGAGCTGGACGGTGAGCGACGACCAGCTCACCTGGACCTTCAAGCTGCGCGAGGGGCTGAAGTGGCATGACGGACAGCCGGTCACGACGGCGGACGTGCTGCCGTCGATCAAGCGCTTCACCGACAAGGACACGCTGGGCGGCCTCATGGGCAAGCAGACACAGGAGATGAAGGCGGTCGACGACCGGACCTTCCAGATCGTCCTGAAGCAGCCCTACGGCATGATGCTGAGGACGCTCGCCAAGCCGTCCTCGGTCCCCCTCTTCATCATGCCCAAACGTGTTGCCGAGACGCCCGTGACCCAGCAGATTTCCGACACGACCGGCTCGGGCCCGTTCATCTTCAAGAGGGACGAGTGGAAGCCCGGAGAGAAGGTCGTCTACCTGCGCAATCCTGACTACAAGCCCCGTGCCGAACCGCCCTCGGGCCTGGCCGGCGGCAAGATCGCCAAGGTCGACCGCGTCGAGTGGGTGTCGATCCCCGACACGCAGACCGCGATCAACGCCCTGCAGCAGGGCGAGATCGACATGATCGAGCAGCCCTCGCACGACCTGCTGCCGGTGCTCGAGAAGGACAAGAACGTCGAGATCGTCATTCCAGACCAGCTCGGCTCGACCTACATCCTGCGCTTCAACTGGAAACAGCCGCCGTTCAACGATGTGCGTTACCGGCGCGCCGCCATGATCGCCCTGAACCAGAAGGACTTCCTGCAGGCCGTAATCGGCGATCCGCGCTACTACAAGGTCTGCAAGGCCATGTTCGGCTGCGGCACCCCGCTCGAGAACGCAGCCGGCACCGACGGCATTCTCGAATCGCGCTTCGATGAGTCGAAGAAGATCCTGAAGGAGGCCGGCTCCGACGGCACGCCGATCGTGCTGCTGCAGTCGACCGACCTCGCCGTCCTGACCAACCTCGCACCGGTCGCCAAGACGCTGCTCGAGCGCGGCGGTTTCAAGGTCGACATGCAGTCGATGGACTGGCAGACGCTGGTAGCCCGGCGGGCCAAGAAGGATCCGGTTTCCCAGGGCGGCTGGAACATCGCGATGACGGCGGCCGCCGCGGTGCTACTGATCGACCCGGTCAACAACCACTATGCCGAGGCGAGCGGCGACCGCGCCCAGTTCGGCTGGCCGCTCGACCCCGAGATCGAGAAGCTGCGCCTGGCCTTCGTGAGTGAAGGCGATGCCAAGAAGCAGTTCCAGATCGCCGAGCAGGTCCAGAAGCGCATTCTCGAGGAAGGCGTCACCGTCCCGCTCGGGCAGTTCCTGCAGCCGATGGCACGGCGCAAAGGCGTGACAGGCAACATCGAGTCACCCATCACCGTATTCTGGAACGTGGAGAAGAAGTAACCCGGTCGAGTCCCGGCGGGACGGCAGATCGTGACGGGAGGCGCCCGGCTCCGGTGCGGGCCGGGCAGCCCCTCGCCCGGAGACGACGGCTTCTTCTCAGAGCTTCACGGGCATCTTGCGGGCGAAGAAGGCGGCGAGTGACGCCATCGCCATGCTGGCGAGCCACAGCCAGTAGCCTTCGCGCAGACCGGTCACGGGGTTCGACATGCCGGCCTCGTTGGTGATCACCGCCGTCTCGAACAGGAACGATCCCGCCAGCGCCAGCGCGGCCAGCGCAAGGATGAATGCCGGCAGGCGACGGCTGAACAGCGTGGCGAGCCACGAGACGCCGAGCAGCGGGTTGGCGAACCAGCTCGCGTGACCCAGCGCACCAAACAGCAGGATGCTCCAGCCCGGCCAGTCCGAGCAGATGCCGGAGACGCAGAACGCCTCCTGCGTCAGGCTCGCGGCGAACAGGATGACACTGAGCATCAGCGAGACACGCGCGGTCGGGCTGGTGGTCATCTACTCTCTTTCAGACTCCTCTCCCCCTGCGGGGGAGAGGAATATGAAAAGGTAAGTCAAGCCGCCACACCAAGCGCGCTGCGAATGGAGCTGTGGAAGTGGACGAGCGAGGGCTCGTTACGACCGTAGATGACCTCGGCCGTCGCGCCGGATTCGAAGCCGACCTGCATGCGCTCGCCCAGCGGGAAGTCCTCCTCCATCACCGTGCGGATGGCGATGTCGCGGTTCTTCGCCCAGTGCTTCTCGGGCCGGTCGCTGTCGGCCGGGCGATAGAGCGAGAACTCGATGTCGCAGCGGCCGGGGTCCTCGCGATCGGGAAAGGCGCGCCAGATTTCGATATGGTCGACCTGCCAGATGACGATGGTGTTGGGGAAGAGCTGATAGATCGCGATGATATGCGGCTGGAAGTTGCGTTCGTCCTCGGGCAGCGGCCGCACCGCTTCGATCGAGGTTCGCGCCACGCACATGCGGCCGTGGCGGCCCGCGCCGTCGAACGTGCCGCAATTGCCGATGAAGTACGGCGCGATGGTTTTCCGGTGCAGGTGCGGGATGTGATAGCCCTCGAGGAACGTGTCGACGGCGAACTTCCAGTTGAGGCGCGGCGTGATGCGGTCGACCGAATGGAGCGGATAGGTGTCGGGCCGCAGCGCTTCGAAATCCGACGCCAGCGCGCCCAGCACCGCATCGACGTCGATCTCGGCGCTCTCGCCTTCCTGAACAGGCGTCGCGCGCAGGAAGATCATGCCGTGCTTCTCGCCGGCCGCGAGCCGCACCAGCCCGTGCGCACCGGTGTCGAGGCCGCCGAATCCGATCTTGTCGGTGACGCCCAGCAGTGCGCCTCGCGCGTCGTAGGTCCAGCCGTGATAGGGGCAGACGAAAGCCCGCGCATTGCCGCAGCCCTCGGCGACCGGCGCGCCGCGATGGCGGCAGATGTTGGCGAAGGCACGCACCGCGCCGTCGGGTCCGCGGACCAGCAGCACCGGCAGGCCGGCCACGTCCTCGGTGATGAAGTCGCCCGGCCTGGGCATTCGCGAGGACAGGCCCATGAACAGCGGCTGGCTTCGGAACAGAGCGTCGCGTTCGCGGGCGGCGCGCTCGCGGCAGGCATAGGCGTCGACACGATTGCGAAACAATGCGTCGGCGAGATCGGTGGTACGGCCGTCGATATGGCCGAGCAGCCGCCTCCCGACGGCCAGTTGTTCATTCCTGTCCATGCCCGAATGTTAGGCCTTCGCAGGAGCCGCGCAACTCCAACCGTCGATCATCTCGAACACTTCCGCCGGCGTCTTGCCGCTGTCGCGCAGCGCCCGGATCGTGAGGTCGCGGTCGCGCTTGGCGAAGCGCCGGCCCGTGGCGTCCGTCAGCAGACGGTGATGGGCATATTGCGGCGCAGCGTAGCCCAGCAGGTTCTGCAACAGGGCATGGACGTGCGTCGACGGCAGCAGGTCGAGGCCGCGCGTCACCAGGGTGATGCCCTGCAGATGATCGTCGACCGTGACCGAGAGATGGTAGCTGGTCGGCGTGTCCTTGCGCGCGATCACGAAGTCGCCCATCAGCCCCGGCTGGCCTGCGATGCGGCCGAGCGCCTCGTCGAAGAACGAGTAAGGCCCCGCCTGCTCCGCCGCCCGCGCGCAATCGAAGCGCATGCAATGCTCGATACCTGCATCCAGGCGGCGGTGGCGCTCGCCGTTCGACAGGTGACGGCAGGTCCCGGGATAGAGCGGGCCGTCCGGTCCCATCTCCGCCGCATGCGGCGCGCTCGTCGACGCCGCAATATCGGCCCGGGTGCAGAAACAGGGATAGACCAGCCGGCGCGCATCGAGCTGGTCCATCACGTGGCCATAGTCGGCGAAATGATCGGACTGGCGGCGCACCTCGCCGTCCCAGGCCAGCCCCAGCCAGCGCAGATCGGCCAGGATCGCCGTCTCGTACTCGCGGCGGCAACGGCGGATGTCGATATCCTCGATGCGGACGAGGAACGTCCCCGCCGGCTGACGCGCGCGCTGCCAGGCGATGCGGGCGGAATAGGCGCTGCCGAGATGAAGTTCGCCTGTCGGGCTAGGGGCAAAACGCGTGACGGCGGTCATGATCCGACGTTACAGCGCCCCCTCGCCGCGTGCTATGGCGGGGGCAACATGGCCAAAGCGGCACCCCGACCGACCTCCAAGACCACGGCCCGAGTCGTCCTCGACAAGAAGACCCTGAAGAAGGCGCTCGCCGAACTGGCGGACGCCGACCCCGACATCGCGCGCGCGCTGCGGGAAGCCGGCCATCCCGAATTGCGCGAGATGCCGACCGGCTATGGCGGGCTGATGCGCTCGATCGTGGGCCAGCAGGTTTCGGTCCACGCCGCCCGCAGCATCTGGCTGCGGCTCGAAGCGGCGGTGCCGTCGATGCTGCCGGCGGACTTTTTGGCGATGAGCGACGAGCAGTTGCGCGCCGTCGGCCTCTCGGGCGCCAAGGCTAAGTACGGCCGCAGCCTCGCCACCGACATCGTCGAGGGCCGCATCGGGTTCGACACGCTGCACGAGCTCGACGATGCCGCCGCCATCGCCATGCTGACCCAGGCCAAGGGCATCGGACCCTGGACGGCGGAGATCTACCTGATGTTCGCGCACGGACGTCCCGACATCATGCCGGGGCTCGACCTCGGCCTCGTGGTGGCGGCACAGCACCTCAAGGGATTGCGCACCCGCCCCGACGCAAAGCGGCTTCTGAAAATCGCCGAGGCCTGGCGGCCATGGCGCAGCGCCGCGGCCCTCGTGCTCTGGCATTATCGCCGCAACATGCCGGACTGGGGCGCCCCCAGCTCCTCTTCCAAGACGGAGAAGCAAGCCAAATGACCAAGAAGATCGACGGACCCAGCCACGGTCCGCACGCCGGCGGCAAGCCCGGCCACCTGGTGATCCTGCTGCACGGCTATGGCGCTGACGGCAACGATCTGATCGGCCTGGCGCCAGTGCTGGCGCCGCTGATACCCGACGCGGTGTTCCACGCGCCCAACGCACCCTACCCCTGCGAGGGCAACCCGATGGGCTTCCAGTGGTTCGGCATCTCGCGCCTCGATCCCGCGGTGGCCGCCGCGGGTGCGCGCTCGGCCGCGCCCTTCGTCGAACAGTTCCTCGACGACACGATGGCCAAGTACGGGCTCGACGAGAGCAAAACCGTCCTGATCGGCTTCAGCCAGGGCACGATGATGGCGCTGCATGTCGGCCTGCGCCGCGCCAAGCCGCTCGCCGGCATCGTCGGCTTCTCCGGCATGCTGGCCGGCCCCGAGGCGCTCGAGGCCGAGATCAGGTCGAAGCCACCGGTGCTGCTGGTGCATGGCGACAGCGACGAGATGCTGCCGGCCTTGCTGACGCAGCGCGCGGCGCAGACGCTCGAGGCAAACGGCGTCGAGGTCGGCGTGCACATCGCGCCGGGCATCGGCCACGGGATCGACCAGACGGGCCTCTCCCATGCCGCGCGCTTCGTGCTCGAAGCCTTCAAGCTGTCGGTACCGAAGCAATGACCGCTGGCACAAAGGGGGGCGTCGTCCGGCCGGGCTTCGAGCGGGTCGCCGAGGCCTTCGAGAAGAACCTCCGGGAAAAGGGCGAGATCGGCGCTTCGGTCTGCCTGACGGTCGGCGGCGAGACGGTGGTCGACCTGTGGGGCGGCCTCGCCAATGCGAAGACCGAGGCACCCTGGACGCGCGACACGGTGAGCACCGTCTTCTCCTGCACCAAGGGCGCCACGGCGCTCTGCGCCCACGTGCTGGCCAGCCGCGGCGACCTCGACCTCGACGCACCGGTAAGCGCGCTGTGGCCTGAATTCGCACGGCACGGCAAGGATCGCGTGACGACGCGGATGATGCTCGACCATTCGTCGGCCGTGCCCGCCGTGCGCGCCAGGGTGACGGAAGACGGACCCTACGACTGGGCCTACATGACCCAGCGCCTGGCCGACGAGGTCCCGTTCTGGGAGCCCGGCACGCGCAACGGCTATCACGGCTTCACCTTCGGCTGGACCGTGGGCGAGATGGTGCGGCGCGCCAGCGGCAAGTCGCTGGGCACCTTCTTCCACGAGGAGATCGCGGGACCGCTGGGCCTCGATTTCTGGATCGGCCTGCCCGAGGAGATCGAGCCGCGCGTCGCACCGATCGTGGCCCACGTCTACAAGGCGGCAACCGCCGCGACGCCCTTCATGCGCGACCTCGCGACCAACAAGGAGTCGGTCGCGTCCCTGTTCTATTTCAACACCGGCGCCTGGCGCTCCGGCGGAGCCAACTCGCGCGCGGGCCATGCCGCCGAGATCGGCGCGGCCAACGGCATCACCAACGCGCGCGGTCTCGCCGGCATGTACGCGCCCCTGGCGGACGGCGGCGGCGGCCTGGTCGACGCCACGACGCTCGCCCGCATGGGCGAGGTCTCCATGGCGACGCACGACGACGCCACCCTGCGCATCCCGACGCGCTTTGCGCTGGGCTTCATGAAATCGATGGACAATCGCAGGCGCAGCCTTGCCGCCACCCTGTGGGGCGAGGATTGCGACAGCGTCATCATGAGCAGCCCCGCCTTCGGCCATGTCGGCGCCGGCGGCTCGCTGGGCTTCGCCGATCCGGTCGCCGGGATGTCGTTCGGCTACACGATGAACCGCATGGGGCCCGGACTCCTGATGAACGAGCGCGGCCAGTCTCTGGTCGACGCGGCCTATCTGTCGCTCGGTTATAAAAACAAGGACGGCGGCGTTTGGGTCCGATAGGCCTCCCGCCACACCCCCACCTCACCCTGAGGAGCGCCGCGCAGCGGCGCGTCTCGAAGGGTCGGCAACGCGCACCTCGCCTGCAGCCCATCCTTCGAGACGCCGCGCCAGGCGCGGCTCCTCAGGATGAGGTTGAGCGGGAGTTCTAACGCTCCATGCTGCCCGTCTTCCGTCCGCTCAAGGATCCGGCTGTCGCCACGATATGGTCGGGGCTTGCCGCCTCGACCATCGGCGAGGACCTGTTTCGCGTGGCCGTCGTGTGGATCGCGGCGGAGCAGATCGGCAATGCCGCGGGCTATGTCAACGCCACGCAGTATGCCGCCATGCTGGTGGTCGGCCTGCTGGGCGCCTCGGCCTTCGACCGCTGGCGCGCCGATCGCGCCATGATCGGCGCCAAGTACGCGAGCGCCGTGCTGGCCATCCTGCCGGTCATCGGCTTCTACATCTGGGGCGTCTCGATTCCGCTTCTGATCGTGTCCGTCATGGGCCTCGCAGCGATGCGCATGGTGTTCACGCCGGCGCTGCAGTCTGCGGTGCCGGTGCTGGTCACCGACCGCGACGCCATGCAGGCGATCAACGGCCTGTTCGACGCGACGTGGCGGCTGGCCCGCCTGATCGGACCGGTGATGGCGGCGGTCCTGAACACGCTGCTGCCGGTGATCCACTTCCTGTCCATCACGGCGGTCGGCTTCGTCCTGTCGGGGCTGGCGGTGTGGGCGGTGCGCGACCGGCTGTACGACCCGGCGCACAGGCCGCGCCCGGGCCGCGGCGGCTGGCGCGGCGCCTGGGACGCGCTGCTCGACGGCGCGCGGCTGATGCTCCGCCAGCGGACGATGGGCGCGCTGCTGATGATCAACGCCTTCGCCAACGGACCGTGGAGCGTGGCACTCCAGCTCTGCATCGCGCTGATGGTGGTCGAGCACGATCCGCACCTGTTCGGCCTGCACGGACTGGCCTCGCTCGGCATGATCGTCGGCGCCTGCGGCGTCGGCGACGTGGCCGGCAACCTGGTGGCCGGCAGCGTCCGCTTCCGCCGCCCGCTCTCGACCATGTTCCTGGGCTACGTCGCCATGGGCACCGGCTTCGCGCTGCTCGCGCTGTCGGCCTGGGTGTTCGACAATCCCTACAAGCTGCCGGCGATGATGCTGGCGGCCCTGATCGCCGGCTTCGGCGGTCCGTTCTATTTCATCCCGATGATCACCCGCATGCAGACGGTGTTCCGCGGCCCCGAGATCGCCCGCGTCTTCCGGCTGCGGCTGGCCGTCATGGCGGCCTCGATGCTGCTGTTCAATCTCGCGGCCACGCCGCTGTTCGACCTGATCGGCCCGACCCACACCCAGTTCTATTTCGGCCTGCTCCTCCTGGCGCTCGGCGCGGCCGGCTGGTTCCACTGCCGTCGCCACGAAGACCGCGAGGCCGCCGGCGCCGCGACATCAGTCCAGCAACGGGACGTGCCTTGAGCAGTCGCGCGGCAGGGCGCCACTGAGGCGGGGATCGGGAAACACCTCGACCTGGAAGGCAAAGGGCACGAAGCCGGAGCGCCGGTAGAAAGCGAGCGCCGCGGGATGGTCCAGCGTGCAGGTATGCACCCAGAACCGCTTGATGGGCCGTGACCACGCGCGGTTGATCGCCTCGTTCATCAGGGTGCGTCCGACGCCCGTACCCACGAGGCCCGGCGCCACCCCGAAGAACGCCAGCTCGCATTCGCCGGGCGTGCTGAAGTCCAGTTCGAGGATCCCGGCATCCCGCCTGTCCTGACGCAGCGCGAAGAACTCCACCTGCGGATTATCGAGGATCGCCTGCAGCTTCTCGTCCGGCATGACAAGACGCGAAAACCACAACCAGTCCGTCCCCACCGCGCGATACAGATTGCGATAAGCCTCGAGTGACCGCTCCAGCGGCTGCAACGTGACGCCAGCCGGAAAGGGCTGCGCCGCTCGCTCGGGCGGCCGGCTCAACATCTCAAGGCTCGTCACGACGGTCGCGACGTGCCCCGGGGGAACGGCGGAATAGCCAGACGGCAGGACGGGATTGGTGATGTTCATGGGATGTTTGATTAGCCGATCTCGCTTGAATCGGCCAAGCCGCTCATCGGCGCGCACCCTTGAGCTTGCAACCCGTGTCGCAAGTGCCGGAAACGGCCCTTGCGGGAAACGCCGTGTATCTATAATCTCGGATAGATACACGGCGTTACCCAGAAGGAGATTTCCCGTGGCCAAGGCATTCCCGACCGACAATCCGTTCCTCAAAGGCTACTTCGCGCCGGTCAACACCGAGGCCGATGCCGGGCATCTGCAGATCACCGGCGAAATGCCGAAGGAGCTTCTGGGCACGCTCTACCGAAACGGGCCGAACCCGCAGTTCGCGCCACGCGGGCCCTATCACTGGTTCGGCGGCGACGGGATGATCCACGCCTTCCACATCGAGAACGGCAACGTCTCCTACAAGAACCGCTGGGTGCGCACGCCGAAGTGGGAGATCGAGAACAAGGAAGGCGAGGGCCTCTCCGGCACCTTCGGCAATCCGCGCTACACCGACCCGCGCGTGATGGCGCTCAACTC
>JABMNB010000498.1 GCA_013205335.1 Rhodospirillales bacterium | reverse complement strand
GTGAAGATCCTCGTGCCGTTCGGGCCGGGCGGCTCGACCGACATCATCTCGCGCCTGATCGGCAAGCAGCTCGAGACGATGACGGGCAAGTCCTTCGTCATCGAGAACAAGCCCGGCGCTACCGGCATGATCGGCACGACGCAGGTCAAGAACGCGCCGGCCGACGGCTATACACTCCTGCTGGGCTCGACCAGCACCCTGGCGGCCAATCCGAGCCTGTACAAGCAGATGACCTACGACCCGACCGACTTCACCACGGTCGCCGTCATCGGCACCGCCGGCAACTTCATGCTGGTGAAGCCCGACGCGCCGTACAAGACGGTGAAGGAGTTCGTCGAGTATGCCAAGAAGCAGCCCAAGCCGCTCTTCTCGGGTTACGGCAACGCCTCCTCGCGCGTGCCGGCAGCCCTGTTCGAGGTAACGACCGGCGTGAAGTTCGAGGAAGTCGCCTATCGCGATGCCGTCTCCTCGATCCAGGATCTCAATGCCGGCCGCGTCGATTGCGTGTTCCCCGACCAGGTGGTGGGGGAGAGCTACGTCCGTTCGGGCTATGTGCGGGCGCTCGCGGTCACGTCGAAGGACCGCTCGCCGCTGTTTCCCGACATTCCAGCCATCGCCGAGACCTATCCGGACTATGTGATCATCGCCTTCGCCTGCTTCGCGGTGCGCAAGGAAACGCCGGACGACATCAAACAGAAACTGAACCGCCTGATCATGGACGCGATCTACGAGCCGGCGGTCCTGGAGCGCGTTAAGCAACTCGGCTTCATTCCGCCGCCGAAGGACTGGACGATCGCCCAGTGCGACGCCTTCGTGGCAAAAGAGCGCGAGGATTGGACCAAGTACATCAAGCTCGCGAAGATCGAACCGCAGTAAGCGCCGCTTCGGCGCGCGGCGGTGTTGCGCCGCCGCGCCTGCCCGTTAAGCTCCCGCCCGAATGATCGGAATTGCAAGGCGGAGCGTGCTGGGCGGACTGATGACCGCCGCCACAGCGGGAGCAGCGGGCATCGCGCGGGCCAGCGACGACTGGCCGACGCGAACCGTGTCATGGATCGTGCCGTTCCCGGCCGGCGGCGGCTCCGACATGTTTTCGCGCCCCGTAGCGGCGCGGGTCGCCGAGGCGATCGGCGAATCGGTGGTGATCGACAATCGCAGCGGTGCCGGCGGCACCGTCGGCACGGCCGTAGCCGCCCGTGCCGCGCCGGACGGCTACACGATGCTGGTGGGCGACACCGGCCTCGTCTACGCGCCGACCATCTATCCGCGGGCCGGGTTCGACTTCCTGCGCGACTTCGCGCCCATCGCCGCCTTCGGTCGCGTGCCCTATGCGCTGGTGATCAATCCGGCGCGCCTCGACGCGGCCAATCTCGAAGCCTTCATCGAGATGGCGAAGAAGGCGCCCGGCAGCATCGACATCGGCTCGGCCGGCCTCGGCACCGTGACCCATCTGGCCATCGGGCTCTTCGAGGGGCGAGCCGGGATCAAACTTACCCATGTCCCCTATCGCGGGGGCGCACCGATGCTGCAGGATCTGCTGGCCGGCCAGATCGGCGCCGCCTTCGTGCTGGTGAGCGCGGTGGCGGGCGCTGTCAGGTCGGGCAAGCTGCGCGCGCTCGCGGTCATCAACCGGCGCCGCGATGCGCTGCTGCCTGACGTGCCGACGGCGCACGAGGCGGGCTTGGCCGACTTCCGCATGACCACCTGGTTCGGCCTGTTCGCCCCGATCCGCACGCCCGACGTCGTCCTCGACCGTATCCACGCTGCCGTGCAACGGGCCCTCGGCTCCGACGAGGTGAAGCGGCTGTGGGCTGAGCACGGGGCGAAGGTCGAACTCGAAAGCCGCGCCGATTTCGCGAATTTCATCGGCCGCGAGGCCGAGCGTTGGACCCGCATCGCCAGGGCCGCCAACGTCCAGATGGAGTGACGCCGATGAGGTTTACGCGGTCTCTTTCTCGCCGTGCCGCCTTGGGCGGTTTGCTGGCCGCAAGCGCGGCAGGCGCCGTCAACGCCCAGCAATGGCGCCCACCGCGATCCATGAACTGGATCGTGCCATTCCCGCCCGGCGGCTCCAACGACACCTTTGCGCGTCCCGTTGCAGCCCAAGTCAGCCAGCGCTTCGGCCAGCCGGTGGTGGTCGAGAACCGCAGCGGCGCCGGCGGTACGCTGGGCGGCATGGTGGTGGCGCGGGCGCGTCCCGACGGCTGCACGCTTCTGGTCGCCAACAGCGCGCAATCCTTCGCGACCGTCGTCTACCCCGAGTCGGGCTTCGACCTGATGCGCGACTTCGCCCCGGTCAGCAACATCGCCAAGGTCCCTGTGGGACTCGTCGTCAATCCGGCCAAACTCGACGTCAAGGATCTCGCGGCCTTCCTCGCCGCGGCGCGCAAGGCGCCGGACACGATCAACATCGGCTCGTCGGGCCTCGGCACCATGCCGCATCTCGCCATCGAGCTGCTGCAGCGGCGCACCGGTATCAAGCTGACGCATGTACCCTATCGCGGAGGCGGCCCGGCCCTGCAGGACCTGCTGGCGGGCCAACTCGACGCCACCTTCCAGCCGCTCAGCACGGTCGCCTCATACGTGCAGTCCGGCAAATTGCGCGCACTCGCCGTCGCGACCACGAAGCGCGAGAGCGTGCTGCCCGACGTGCCGACTTTCGCTGAAGCGGGCGTGAAGGATTTCGAGGTCAGCACCTGGTACGGCCTGTTCGCGCCCATGAAGACTCCCGCCGCCGCGCTCGACGCGCTGCACGCCGCCGTGCAGTCGGCCCTCGCCGAACCGGAGATCAAGCGCATCTGGCAGGAACAGGGCGCCCGCATCGACCTCGAAACCCGCCAGGCCTTCGGCGAGTTCGTAAAGGCCGAGGTCGAGCGATGGAGCGCCATCGCCCGGACCACCGGCCTGCCGATGGAGTAGACATCCCTCATGTTCCTCGCCCCCGCTAGGGGGAGAGGCTAGGTG
>JABMNB010000497.1 GCA_013205335.1 Rhodospirillales bacterium | reverse complement strand
CCGTCCGCTACGCACCAACCTGAGCGTCAGGAGGCAAAAAGCCGCTGATGGCGCTGACCAAGCCGCGCCGAACCCACGAAACGTCCAGTGCCATGGACAGCAGGTCGCTGACAGGCCCATTCTTCGAGGTGCCCTTTAGGCGTTGATTGCGACGTTTCTGAATTGCAGCTTAACCGGCGGATCTTCGCGCCATGAACATCGGCAAGTGTTGGAGTTAGTCGCGGCGACCAATCTTGCGGCTTGAGGGTGCCGAATTCCCATTGGTAGGTTGCTTGAGACGGCGCAACCGACAATCGCGGGAGCAGCGACCGTCATTAATGGCGATACCAATGGGCACGCTTTCGGTGCCCTGTACAAAACCTCGGGCGCCGACTTCTCGAATCCTGCGGTGCCGGGGCAAGCGAGAAAGGGGAGCGCTAAAGCGCCCGCTCACCGCCGTGCCGTGACGATGGTCGTGCACGCACTCTCTAGCTTCGGCAGGTCGCGTAGCGGTGCCATGCGGATCTGCAGCCGCCGCTCGTCCCCGCGAACCACCGGGCAATAGGGGTCCGGCTCGTCCAGCGCCTCCATCAGCCGCCGGCGCCCCGCGCAGCCGCCGCCGCAGGTGGCGCGGTGGGCGCAGGGCTCGCAGGCCGGCGGCACGGATCGCGCGGCGACGAACGGCGCGCTTTCCAAGATCGCTTCGCCCGCACCTAGCAGCAGGTCGAGCGGCGCGCCGCCGCCCGGCCAGTAGACGCAGGGCTGCACCGTCGCGCGCGGCGTCACCCGCACCGTCGCCACGCCGCAGCCGCCCTGCCGCGGCGGCAGCCCAGCCATGGCGCGCACCAGCGGCTCGCCCACGGCGATGGCGTCGGTCTCGGCGAACAGCTTCGCGAAGCCGTTCCAGTATTCGTCATAGGTCAGCGCGTAGCTGTCGCTGCGCACCGATTGGTAGACGTTGAGGCGCAGCGGCGCGTCGAATTCGGCCGCGACTTCGGCGATCTCGGCCAGGCGCAGGTGGTTGCTGCGCATCATCACCGCGATGATGGTCACGCCAACGCCGAGGTCGCGGCAGCGGCGCGCCTGCTGCTGGACCAGATCCCAGTTGCCGGCACCACGCTGCGCGTCCTGCTCCTCGCGGGTCGGGTAGTCGAGCGAGAATTCCACGTCGGCGAAGCTGCGCAGCTCCGCATCCTCCAGCACCTCGATCGAGTGGCCGTTGGACGTGATGGTCAGCTTCACCGGCCGGCTGCGGAAATAGCTCAGCATGTCACGGAATTCCGGGTGCATGCCGTTCTCGCCGGTGCCCAGATTCACCGAGCGAACCGGCAGCCGGTCCAGCACGGCGCGCACCTGGTCGAGGCCGAGGCGGTCGGTCCGCGTAGGGTCGCGGTAGCAGAAGGCGCAGGCCAGATTGCATTCGTTGGTCAGGCCGAGCCCGAGCGAAAAGCGCCGCTCTCCGGCGGCAACTCCCTCAACGGCCATGGTCTGCGCTCCTCGCCCAAGCTAGACTTTCATTATGCATCCGCCATCCCCGTCGAAGAAGCCTGATCCTCGCATGCCGGGATCGGTTCTGGCCACTCTTCAACCCGACCAGGACGTCGCCCGCTGGGACCAGCACGCGGCAGCCTACGAGGCGGTGTTCGAAAGCCTCACTGATTCCTTTGCGGCCCAGGCGATGGACCTGTTGGGGCCGCTCGGCGGGGCACGGCTGCTCGATCTTGCCGCGGGCGCAGGCGGCGCGGCTCTGCAGGCCGCCGCGCGTGGCGCTCACGTAACAGCCTTCGACGCCTCCGCCGCAATGGTCATGCGCCTTCGCGAACGCAGTGCAGGTCTGGCGATCGAGGCCCAGCAGGTGGATGCGCGGCTGGCCTTGCCCAGGCCGGATGCCGCCTTCGACGCCGCGCTGTCGTGCTTCGGCGTGGTGATCCTGCCCGATCCCATCCCTGCGTTGCGCGAGCTGCACCGGGTCTTGCGGCCCGGCGGGCGGCTGGCCGTGGTCACCTGGACCGAGCCCGGCCGCTACGAACTTGCCGCCCGGCTGCGGGCGGCCGTCGAGCGGGTGAGGGGGGCGCCGCCGCCCCCCGGTCCGGTGCCGGCGCAACTACGCTACACCGACCCGAATGCGCTGGCCGAACTGCTGCGCGCCGGCGGGTTCGAGGACGCCTCGATCACCCGGGTGGAGGCGAAGTTGCGTGCGGCGTCGGCGCGCGTGCTCGCCAGTGCGCTCGACTTCGCGCCGGGGATGACGGCGCTGCTGGCCGGCCTGGGCGGCGACCAGGGGGCGGTGGAGGCAATCTTCGCCGAGGCCCTGGAAGCCGACCAAGGCACGGGCCCCGTCGCGCTCGGTGCCGTGGCGCAGATCGGAGTGGCGATTCGGGTGTAACGTTTCCCTGCGCGCAAGCGAATAGCGATTATTGACAGGAGACGGAAATGCACGCCCGACGCTCTCTGCTCGCCATGCTCGCGAGCGCCACGCTGGCCCGGCCCGCCGTGGCCCAGACCGATCCCCGGCTCGTCTTCACCGCCATCCCCGACCAGGACGAGACGCGACTGGTCGAGCGGTTCCGCCGGGTGGTCGCCTATCTCCAGGGGACGCTGGAAGTCCCGGTGCAGTATGCGCCGGTCAAGAGCTACGCCGCCGCGGTGACCGCCTTCACCAACAACCAGGTCCAGCTGGGCTGGTTCGGCGGCCTCACCAGCAGCCAGGCGCGTCGCGCCGTGCCGGGGGCCGAGGCGATCGTCCAAGGCGCCGAAGACGCGGCCTTCTTCAGTTATTTTATAGCCAATGCGAGTACCGGACTCACACGGTCTGACGACTTCCCGGCCGGGATCGCCGGGCGGACCTTCAGCTTCGGCTCGCGCGCCTCGACCTCGGGACGGGTCATGCCGGAGCACTTCATCCGCCAGCATTTCGGCCGTGCGCCCGACCAGGTGTTCTCCCGAGTTGGGTTCTCGGGCGATCATTCGCGCACCCTCCAGGTGGTGCAGTCGGGCGCCTTCGACGTCGGCGCGCTCGACTTCACGGTCTTCGATCTCGAGAGCCGGCTGGGACGTGTCGACCCGACCAAGGTTCGCGTGATCTGGCAGACGCCGCGCTTCCCCAACTACAACTGGACCATCCGCGGCGACGTGGACCAGCGCTTCGGCGCCGGTTTTAAGGATCGGGTCAGGGCGGCGCTGCTCGCCATCGACGATCCGGCGATCCTCGAGATCTTTCCGCGGACGCGCTTCATTCCGACCTCCAACGCGGAATACGCGCCGATGGAGGCTGCGGCGCGGTCGGTCGGGGTCCTCGATTGAACGTAACGGCGGCGCTTCTGGAACTGCGGGGCGCCACGGCCGGTTACGCCGGGCGGCCGGTACTGCACGGGCTCGACCTCACCTTGCGGCCGGGCGAGCATGTCGCCGTGCTCGGGCGGTCCGGCGCCGGCAAATCCACCCTGCTGAGCCTGCTGTATCAGCGCCTGAGCGACCGCGCGGCGCTGATCCCGCAGGCGGCGGCGCTGGTCGGTACGCTGAGCGTCTTCCACAATGTCTACATGGGCCGGCTCGATCGCCACTCTGCCTGGAGGAATCTGCGGATGCTGGCCTTCCCGCAGCGCGCGGAAGTGGAGGCGGTGAGCGGCGTCCTGGGCACGGTGGGGATGGAGGACTACCTGTTCCGACGCGCCGGCGCGCTGTCCGGCGGGCAGCAGCAGCGCGTCTCCGTCGCGCGCGCGCTGTACAACGGCCGGCCTGTCGTCATCGGCGACGAACCGGTCTCGGCGCTCGACCGTCTGCAGGGTGCGGAGGTGCTGCGCCGCCTCGCCGCCCGGCACGAGACGATGGTCCTGGCCATGCACGATATCGGCCTCGCCCTCGCCCATGCACGGCGCATCCTGGTGCTGGACGAAGGGCGCATCGTGCTCGACGCCCCGGCCGACAGCCTGACGCCGGGCGACCTCCTGCGTTTCTATGGCTGAGCCCGTGCGCCTCGGCTACGCCAGCGCGACCCGCTGGTTCCTGGCGGCGGCGGCGGTAGCGCTGCTGGCCGCCGACATGACGGTGTCCGCCCTCGATCCGGGGGCGGAGATGCGCCGGCTCCTCGCCGGCATCCTGTGGCCCGACTGGGCGGCGATCGCCGGGCGCAGCGTGGTGCTGACGGTGGCCTTCGCCGTGCTCGGCGTGGCGCTCGGTGCCAGCGCGGGCCTGTTGCTGGCGCTGCTGTTCCATCGCTTCGGCGCGGTGCGCGCCCTGGCCGCCGCGCTGCGTTCGGTGCACGAACTGTTCTGGGCGCTGCTGCTGATGCAACTGACGGGGATATCGCCCGTCACCGGCATCCTCGCCATCGCCATCCCCTATGCCGGCATCTTCGCCAAGGTGTTTTCCGAGATCATCGAGGAGGCCGACCTCAGCGCCGACCGGGTGCTGCCGAGCGGCACGGGCGTGGTCTCGCGCTTCGCCTATGCGCGCATACCGGTGCTGGCCGGACCTTTCGGCACCTATCTTCTCTACCGGCTCGAGTGCGGCATGCGATCCACGCTGGTGCTCGGCTTCATCGGGCTGCCGACCATGGGCTTCGAGCTGGAAAGCTACTTCCGCCAGGGCCGCTATGCCGAGGCCGCCGCCTTCGTCGCGGTCTTCTATGTGTTGATCGGCACGCGGCGGCTGTGGGTGCGGCCGGCGACGCTGCCCTTCCTCATCGTCGGCAGCCTGTTCGCCCTGATCTGGCTCACGGAGCCGCTGCACGGCGACAGCCTGTGGCAGAACCTGGCCCGGTTCCTCGGCAACGACGTCGTGCCGCGGCCGCTGCGCGGCGCGGACCTGACGGACCTCGCCACCTGGAGCGCCCTGTTCGCCTGGCTGCTGCCGATCCTGCGGGACCAGGCATTGCCGGGGCTGGTCAATACGCTGGTGCTTTCCCAGGTGGCGCTGGTCGCAAGCGGCATCCTGGCGCTGATCCTGTTCCCGCTGGTCTGCCGCCACTTCGCCGGCATCGCCGCGCGTCCCCTCGGCCGCGTGCTGCTGGTGGTCATGCGCTCGACCCCCGAATACATGCTGGCCTACGTGCTGCTCCAGACGCTGGGCCCGTCGATGCTGCCGGCGGCGGTCGCGCTGGCCCTGCACAATGGCGGTATCATCGGCTACCTGCTCGGCCGCCACGCCGACGCCCTGTCGTATCGCGCGGATGCGCCGCGCGGGCTGAACCTCTATCTGTTCGAAACGGTGCCACGACTTTACGGCCAGTTCCTGGCCTATGCGCTCTACCGGTGGGAGATAATCGTGCGTGAAAGCGCCATCTTCGGGATTCTCGGCGTTCTCACGCTCGGCTACTACATCGACGCCGCGATCGCCGAACTGCGGCTCGATACGGCGGTGGTGTTGATCGCGACCACCGGGCTGCTCTCGCTCGGCATCGACGCGCTCTCGCGGGGCCTGCGCCGGCGGCTGCGGATCGAGGACCGACCGGTGCGGCTTTCGGTTGCGCCGACCCCGGCAACAGGACCGCAAGCATGCGCATGACGGCGGGCCCGGTCGTGAAGGACGTGGTGCTGGTCGGCGCCGGCCACGCGCATGTCGCGGTGCTGCGGAACTTCGGCATGACACCGGTGCCCGGCGTGCGGCTGACGCTGATCACGCGCGAGCTCGACACGCCCTATTCAGGCATGCTGCCGGGCCACATCGCCGGCGACTACACGGCCGACGAGATCCATATCGATACCGGCCCGCTGGCGCGTTTCTGCGGCGCCCGGCTGTTCCAGGACGAGGCGGTGGGACTCGATGCGGTCAACCGGCGGGTGATCTGCCGCGATCGGCCGCCGGTGCCCTACGACATCGTTTCGCTCGACATCGGGTCACGCCCGAACACCACGGATGTGCCAGGGGCGGAGGATCATGCGCTGCCGGTCAAGCCGATCGACGGCTTCCTGCCGCGCTTCGCGGCCTTGCGGGAACGCGTGCTGGCCGGCCGCTCGCGCCACGTCCTGCTGGTCGGCGCCGGCGCCGGCGGCGTGGAGTTGCTGCTCGCCGCGGAGCACCGCCTGCGGCGTGACCTGACAGCAGCCGGCGGCGACGGCGACTCGCTGCGCTTCACCCTGCTCGCCGGCGGCCCGGACATCCTGACGTCCTTTCCCGCAGCTTTCCGCGCCCGCTTCCGCGCCCTGCTTGCCGCCCGCGGCATTGCCGTCGAGACCGGCGCGCGCGTCGCGGCGGTGGCGGCGGACGGCGTCGTGCTCGCCGACGGCGCGCGGCGCATCGCGGCCGACGAGGTGCTCTGGACGACGCAGGCCGCGCCTGCCGCCTGGCTGCCGCAGACCGGTCTCGCCCTCGACCCGCAGGGCTTCCTGCGCGTCGATGCGATGCTGCGTGCAGTCGGGCGCGAGGATGTGTTCGCCGCCGGCGATACCATCGCCTTTGATTCCGCGCCGATCCCGCGATCTGGCGTCTATGCCGTGCGCGCCGGCCCGGTGCTGGCCGACAATATCCGCGCGACGCTGACGGGGCGGGCGCTGCAGCCCTACCGGCCGCAATCCGATGCGCTCTACCTGGTCTCAACCGGGCAGCGGCAGGCGATCGGCACGCGCAACGGCCTTGTTGCCGGCGGCAGCTGGGCCTGGACGCTGAAGGACTGGATCGATCGCCGCTTCATGCGCCGCTTCCGCGAACTGCCGACCATGCCCGAACCCGCCGCCGGGCCGGCCTCGCCGCTCGCCGACAAGGCGGCGCTGCGCGACATCTCGGCCATCGCGATGCGCTGCGGCGGCTGCGGCGCCAAGGTCGGCGCGACCGTCCTGTCGCGCGCGCTCGGCGCCCTCGAACCTTTCCAGAGGCCGGAGGTGCTGGTGGGCCTCGCCGCACCGGACGATGCGGCGGTCGTGGATACCGGCGGTCCGTGCCTGTCGGTGCAGACGGTGGACTACTTCCGCGCCATCGTGGACGACCCTTGGCGCTTCGGCATGATCGCGGCCAACCATGCGCTGGGCGACATCTACGCCATGGGGGGAGAGCCGCAGACCGCGCTGGCGATCGCCACCGTCCCCTATGGCCTGGAGGCGAAGGTGGAGGCCGATCTCTCCGCCATGATGGAGGGCGCCAACACGGTGCTGCGCGCGGCCGGCTGCGCCCTGGTCGGCGGCCACACCAGCGAGGGCGCGGAACTCTCGCTCGGTTTTGCGGTGAATGGCCTCGTCGCGCGCGGCGCCTTCCTGCGCAAGGGAGGGCTGCGGCCGGGCGACGCGCTGGTGCTGACCAAGCCGATCGGCACCGGCACGCTGCTGGCCGCCGACATGCGCGGCCTGGCGCGCGCGCGCTGGGTGCAGGCGGCGATCCGGCACATGTGCGTCTCGAACCGCCGCGCGGCCGAGGTGCTGGCGCAGCACGACGTGGGGGCTGCGACCGACGTCACCGGCTTCGGCCTGCTCGGCCACCTGGTGGAGATGACGCGCGCGAGCGAGGTGGATGCGCGCCTGATCCTGGACCGCATCCCGGTGCTGGACGGCGCGCGCGAGAGCGTGGCGCGCGGCGTCTTCTCGTCGCTGCAGCCCCAGAACGTGCGGCTGCGCCGCGCCGTGCGCGACCTCGATCGCGCGCAGGCGCTGCCCGACTACCCGCTGCTGTTTGACCCGCAGACCGCCGGCGGGCTGCTCGCGGGCGTGCCGGCCGATCGTGCCGGGGCCTGCATCGCGGCGCTGCATGCGGCGGGCTACGCGGCGGCGGCGGTGATCGGCCAGGTGCTGGTGCGCTCGGAGGCGCTGGAGCCGATCACGCTGGTGCCGGGCGAACCCGCCACCGCGCCAGCCGCGCGGGAGGCGGTGCCCGCATGACCTCGCCGCTGCTCGACGCGAAGAACTTCGGCGCGCCGTCCGTCTTCCAGCCGGAGGCGCTGCTGCGCGAGGCGCGGCGGCAGAAGCACCTGCCGGAGATCGCCGTGCCGCCCGCCTGCGTGCTCGACCCGGATGGCGACATCGTCGCGCATCTGGTGCGCACGGGGCGGGCGCGGCCGCATCCGGGCTGGGCCTGCTACCATTCCGAACTGCTCACCTTCGACCTGCCCGGCGTCACACACCCGGTCGGCGTGATCGGCCGCGCGGTCGGCGCGTCCTTCGCGGTGCTTCTGGCCGAGCAACTCTTTGCCAGCGGCTGCACCACGCTTGTCAGCATCACCTCCTCGGGCCGCATCGCCGAGGGTCTGCCGGCCGCGCCGCATTTCGTGCTGATCGAAAGCGCGTTGCGCGACGAGGGCACCAGCCACCACTACCTGCCGCCCGGCGCCTTCGCCGCGATGCCCGAGCCTGCGCTCATCGCCGCCACCGCCGCCCGGCTCGCGGCGGAGGCGCCGGAGATCACCGTGCTGCGCGGCGCAACCTGGACGACGGATGCCCCCTTTCGCGAGACGGCAGAGGCAATTTGCGCCGCGCGTGCCGCCGGCTGCCTGGCCGTCGAAATGGAAGCCGCCGCGCTCTACGCCTTCGCGACCGCTTCGCGGCGACGGATCCTGTGCGTCGCGCACGTCACCAACGCAATGGGCCAGGACGAGGGCGATTTCGAGAAGGGCGAGGCCGACGGGGCGGCGGAAGCGCTGCGGCTGCTGTCGGTCCTGCTCCGCACACTAATGCCGGCCTGAAACACCCGCGGCGCGCGGGACCAGAGGAGAGACCACGAATGCGTACCAACCCTTTCAGCGACACCCTGCAATTCCTGATCGGACAGCAACCCGACCAGCTGGTGCTCGGCGTCTTCGGCTGGCTGTTGCTGGCGCTGTTCTGGGCGCTGCTGATCGGCAGCATCGCGATTGCCGTCCGCAACTGGCAGGCCGATCCGGCCCAACGCACCGCCGCGCATGTCTGGACCTGGATCGCGCGGACCATGATGGGAGCGATGTGGTTCCAGGGTGCGTTGTGGAAGCTGCCCTTTCCGCAATCGCCCGGCTTCGCCCACTGGACCGGCCAGATCGCCGAGCACGCGGCCTTCGACTGGCATCGTGCCCTGGCGGCCGAGGTGATGCTGCCGCTGCTGCCGCTGTTCCAGGCGGTGGCCTTTCTCGGCGAGATGAGCTTCGCGATCTGCCTGATGCTGGGCTTTGCGGTGCGGCTTTCGAGCCTGTTGGCGGTCGGCTTCGTGGTGCAACTGTGGCTCGGGCTCTATCGCGTCGATTTCGAATGGCCGTGGCTGTTCTGGTTCATGATCTTCACGCTGGGCTGGTTCATCGTGCACCGGGCGGGGCGCAGCCTCGGCCTCGATGCCCTGCTGCTGCGCGAAAAGCGGCTCGCGCCGCAGGCGGCGCGCTGGCATGCCCTGGTCTCGTGACGGCGCGGCGCGCCGGGGCCTCGTGACGGTGCGGCCCGCGGGAGGTGCTCAGCCGCGCCGCAGCGATACCGCCAGGCGCAGAAAAGTGGAGGCGATGGTCCAGCTCGCCGCCGCCACCGCGCGCGGATTGCCCGAAACTTTCGAGACGCCGCCGATCCGTCGTCGCTGCCCCACCGCGACCTCCTCGGATCGGATTCCTGCCGCGGCGACCCGCATCAGCATCTCGAGGTTCCAGCCATAGGTCTGCTCGCGCATGCCGAGGCGATCGAGCGTGCCGCGCCGGATCGCGCGAAACGGGGACATGTCGGAGAAGCGCGCGCCGTAGAACAGCCGCAGCAGCACCTGCGCGATGCGCCCCGCGGCGACCTGTTGTGGCGAGAGCGCGTCGGGCTCACGGTCGCCCTCGATCCGCGTGCCGTGCACGAAATCGGCGCGGCCGGCCAGGATCGGCGCCAGCACGTCGGGGATACGCTCGGGCGGGTCGCTGCCGTCGCCATCGAGAAAGAGGACGACAGAGACCTCGGGCGGCAGGGCTTCAATACCGGACTGGATCGCCCTGCCGTAGCCGCGCCGCCTCTCGTCCACCACGGTGGCCCCCGCGAGGCGTGCACGCGCCGCGGTCGCATCGCGCGATCCGCCGTCAACTACGATGACGGTTGCAATGCCGTGCGCGCGGACCGCGGCCACCACCTGCCCGATCGCGACTTCCTCGTCGAGGCAGGGGATGATCGCCGCGACGGTCACAGGCTCCATCGCATGCCGCAGCCCGCGCAACTGCCTGGCGGCTTGTCGGAGAGCAGGGCGGAGCGGAAATCCCGGTAGGCGGCGCCGTTCCAGATCTCGCCCAGCGTCTGCTGCGTGGCGTCGCCCAGCGTGTAGTTCTCGTAGCCCCGCTGCGAGAAGGGCGCGATACAGCACGGCAGCGCGCGGCCATTCGCGGTGAAATACATCACCGACCACGGACGCCGGCAGAGCGACCAGGGATTGGCGTCGGCATCCCGCTTCAGGCTCATGCCCGGCTCGCTGGCAGCCCCCGAGGCGCTGAAGCTCATGCCAAGGTCGGCGGCGACGCGCGCGGCTTCGTCGAGGTACGCCGCCTCCTCGAGCGTCATGCGCTCGAACAGGGCCTGGTCGGGCCGTGCGTGGCCGATGGCGTCGTCGCCGAAGAAAACCAGGCGCTGGAGATAGACCTCCTTCACACCGGTCCCGTGCGCGACGCGCACGAAGTCCGGTAACTGCTCGACCGTCTCGCGCAGGCCGGTCAGCCAGATCGAGACGCGCGGCTTGTCGAGGCCCTCGCGCGCCTGCATCTCGGTGAAGGCGCGCACGTTGCGCAGGATGCGCGCGAAGAAATCCTTGCCGCGGACCTGCCGGTAGGTTTCGGCATCGGCGGCATCGAGCGAGACGCGCAGCTCGTCGAGCCCGGCCTCGGCCAGTTCGCGCCCCTTGCGCAGCGTCAGCAAGGTTCCGTTCGTGTTGAACAGCACATAGGCACCGCGCTCCTTCAGGTAGCGCACCTGTCGGGGAAGCTCTTTCACCAGCATCGGCTCGCCGACGCCGTGCAGCACCACGCGGGCGATGTCCGGCACCTGGTCGACGATGCGGGTGAACGTCTCCCAGGTCATGTCCGCCGGGGGCTCCAGCTCCTCGTAGGTGCGCGGGCAGGTGGTGCAGAGCAGGTTGCAGCGGTTCGTCGTCTCCAGGTAGAGGCAGACCGGCGGCGACTTGGCCAGTGGCCCGTCCGGGCTCACGGCCTCGTGGTAGCGGCGCGGGTCGACGCGCAGCGGTGCGGCGGGAACAGGGCTCATGGTGCGGCTCCTAGGGTGACGGGCGTATCTGGCGCGCGGCGCCGGCGCAGCGCGAAGGGAAGGGTGGCGAGAATGGCGAGGTTCAGCATCGTGTCGCGGAGCGCGAAGTCCACGTCGAAGCCCTCGTCGATCTCGTCGTAGAGCACGAAGCAGGCGATCGTCGCCGCCCAGCCGGGAGCGAAGCCGATCAAGGCCACGAAGGGCAGCAGGATCAGCCAGTACCAGGGATAGTTCGGCGAGAGCAGGAACACGAAGGCGAACAACGCCCAGCACAGGCGCGTCAGCACCGCCTCGGGTCCGTGGTCGTGGTGCAGCGCGACACGCAGCGCCAGCGCACCGACGATGGCAACCGCGAGTGCCAGGTACACCGGGAGCGCGAAGGGCAGCGGCCCCAGCAGTGCCTGCAGGCTGGCAACGGCCCAGAAGCCCTCGGCCGTGGCGATACGTTCCTCGCCCAGATAGCCCGGCAGGAAGCCGAGCACGCCGGCGCCGACCGAGAGATAGGGCAGGTAGAGCGCCACCGCGACCGCGATCGCGACGGCCGGCGCGCGCCAGTCCCAGGCCCGCCAGGTGACGGCCAGCGCGATGGCCGCCGGCGGTTTGACCAGCGCCGCCACCGCGAGGACCGCCGCCGCCAGAAGGCGCCGCCCCGGCACCAGCGCGATCCAGATCCCCGCCATCATCGCCGCGACCATCGCCGCATCGAGATGGCCGCTGCCGGCGATCTCCCACACCGCCAGCGGATGCCAGGCCCAGGCGAGCACGCGCACGGATGGCTTGCCCATGCGGCGCAGCAGGTCGAGCAACGCTGCGACGATCACCAGCTCGCACAGCACGAAGGCGAGGCGCATCGCAAGCACGCTGTCGCTGACCCGCACCACCAGCTGGAACAGCATCTGCGCCGCTGGCGGGTAGATGGTCGGCGCGTAGTCGGCGCGATTGATGTTCGGGAAGATCTCGGTGTCGCGCAGCGCCTCGAGGGCAGGATCGGCCGGGATGTGGCGATAGGGGTTGATGCCGGCCGCCTGCACGCGGCCGTCCCAGACATAACGGTAGGCGTCGGTCGAAAGATGCGGCGCGGCCGGCAGCATGGAGAGCCGCAGCGCCACCGCGACTACCGCGATGACGGCAAGGGCAGACCCCGGCGGGCAACGCAGCGCCAGGCGCAAGGCCGCCAGCACCAGCAGGCCCTGTCCGACCGCGAGCGCCCTGAAGGCGATGTCGCCGAAGCCCAGATGTACCGACCGACCGACCGATGTCGTCGCGACCAGCACGCCCCCGATCGCGGCCAGCAGCAGCACGCGCCTCGCGGGCGTCACGCTTTGTGCCCGCCGTTGCCGGCTGCCAGCATCGCACGCGTGTGGCGAGGGGTTGCGCCGAACAGGCCTGGCGCGGCGAAAGCGGGGGGCGTCCCCGCCAGTTCCGCTTTCAGTATGTCGAGGGTTTCCGCGTCGTCGACGTCGTACCAGGTCGGCAGCAGAACCACCGGCAGGCCGATCTCTGCCGCCCGCTCCCGGCTTTGCGCCATCACCGTCGCCGTGCTCCAGACGATGTCCTCGAACAAGCGGGCATGCGATCGCTTCAATCCGATGAGGTAGTAGCCGCCATCGCTCGCCGGGCCGAAAACGACGCGGTCGCCGGGCTCGCGCAGCGCCACGACCGCCTGCTCGATCACGCTGCCAGGTAGAGTCGGACTGTCGGCGTTCACCACAAGGGCGCAATCGTGGCCTTCGGCCAGAAACGCGGACGTGCTTGCGTGGAGAACCTCGCCGATCGTCGTAGCCTGCTGGAAGAACAGCCGCCAATGCGGCGGCAACAGGGACATCAGCGAGTCCTCGGATCCCGCCGGGCTGTAGATGGCGATCCGGCTGCCGCCGATCGCGGGGGCAAGTCCATCCAACGTCGCCGCAATGTCGCGGATGAAGCATGCGGACATCTGCGCCACCGTGTCGGCACCAAGCACGGGACGCAGGCGCGATTTCCCGCCGCCGATGCCCGGCGTCTTGCACACGATCGCGACCGCTGCGCCCTTGTCCATCCGCTAGCCTCTTCCCGTCGACTCCCTATTCGCCGGGAGGGCCCAAGATGTTACACTCGCTTAATCGCCGGTGCAGGTCATTTTCGCGACGCGGTGGCAGACGCCGCGAAGGTCAGGCCCAGGCGAGTCGAGGGAGGGTGCGATCTATGCCGGCACAGCACCACCGATTAGCGCTTGGACCTGCCGAGGGTACGCGACGGCTCTACCTCGTTCGCCACGGGGAGGCCGCACCCGCCGAGGAGGACGGACCTGGCGCCGATCCCTGGGCGGCGCCTCTGACGCGACACGGGCGCTCTCAGGTCGTCGACCTCGCGGAGGCCTTGGCGGGACTTCGGCTCGACCTGCTCGTCACCTCGACGGTGCCGCGCGCGTTGGAAACGGCCGAGATCCTGGCCCGACGCATCGGCCTCTCACCGATCGCGGAGGAGGGCCTCAACGAACTCCGCCCGGGTCGGGTGCTGGCAGGATCGCCGGAGGTGGTGCGGCAGGCCGTGCGGCAGGCCTACCGCGAGGCAGGACTGCCGGGCGCCCGCTTCCTCGGCGGCGAGCCCTTCGCCGCATTTGGCCTGCGGGTCGAGCAGGCGCTGGCCCGCATCCTTGCGCGGCCAGGCTGGACCCGGGCGGCTGTGGTCACGCACGAACCGGCACTGCGCCATGTGCTGGCGCGCTGCCGGGGCCTTGGTCTCGCCGGCCTCGATGCCGTCGAGGCGGCGACCGCCTCCGTCAGTATCCTCGATTGCTCTCCAGGAGACATCGCTGTGGACGCAGCCACGCTTCGCTTGGCGAATGGCTCGGGAGATGAAGCCATTCGATTGGATTGACCTGCCGCAGTTTGAACCGGCAGCATGTCATCGCGTGCCGTGTCCCAACAACTACTTCGCGGCCGACAGTTTCACGATCTCGCCCCAGCTGCGCAGTTCGCTCGTGAAATAGGCTGTCTTTGCTCAATATTCCATCCGGGCGTGAAACCGGTTTGCCGATGAAGGCCACGGTTGACGATGTTCGGCGATCGAAGGGCGCGCCGCTCTCTTGCGACGCGGCCTCCGCGCATGAGTTCTGAGCGCGTCAATATCGCTCCGTTGGCCAGCACGACATCGACACCGGAAGCGATGATCTTGTGAGCCATCGACTCTAGGCGTTCTCTTACGGGGCCCCCGCCGAGATAGAACTTCAGAACGAGCGTGCGACCTTCGATCCAGCCGAGTTCGCGAAGGCGGTTGCAAAAGACCAGGAAAGCTGGCCGGGTGTCGCTCGCGGCGGAGGTTAAAACGCGACCCGGGCGATGGGCTGCGGGGGTTGCGCGAGGCCGCTGGCAGCGGCCAGGCCCGGCACACTAAAACCGCCCGTGAACGCACGTCGCTTCATTCAATCACCTCGTCGGCGAGGGGCAATCAATGCAGGCGACAGGTTAGTTGTTGACCTGACGCCTTCCCCGCCGCTGCCCAGTGTCTTTCCAGTACCGTGCATCCTGCTCGGGATCACCCGTTGGCCGACGCCTCGGTCCGCCTACACACAGCAGAGGGAAACGTGAACGAAGTCCCTGACAAAAGTCCCTTACAGACAAAGTGAGCTTGTGGGCGGTTTTCTGATGTGGGTCGGGCGACCTTCGGAAAGTCCTGACAAAGCTCACCCGTTTTGCTATCTCCTCGCTCACATCCCCGTAGCTCAGCCGGATAGAGCAGCGGTTTCCTAAACCGGAGGTCGACGCGGTGTATGTTGGACTTCCAAGGTGGTGGTCCAGTTCTCTCTTTTGACCACTCCGGCACGCCAT
>JABMNB010000008.1 GCA_013205335.1 Rhodospirillales bacterium | reverse complement strand
GTTGGCGACCCTGGCCGCCTTCTTGGTCGGCTCCACGGGAGGCACCGGCAGCGGTGGCTCATCCTTGACAGGCGCCTTGACGGGCTCCGGTTGCGGGTCTGTCTTGGCGGTGGCTGGCGGTTCGGGCTTTGGCCGCGAGGCCTTGATCGTGTGGTGCACGGACAACGACGTTGATTGCCTGTTCAGTCGGACACGCAACCGGCGCCTGCTCGATCAGATGCAGGCCGAACTCGCGGAAGCGGCGAACGCGAGCGCCGTGAGCGACGCTCTACAGCTGGAGCCGTCGCCGGCGGGTCTCCGGCAAGGCCGGCCGTAGCAAGGGCGAGGGCAGCCCTTGACGTCCGGCCGATGCATTCTTACTCCGGCGTTGACACTGCGGCCGGGACGCACATCGCAGAGATCACGTCAGGGAGCGATGGCACTCCAACGGCATCCAAGCCGAGGTTCGGTGACAACGAGTGATTTCGGTGAACTCGATGAATTCGCAACGACCCGGAGCGTCGTGCCACCCAGGCTGAAGTCCGTCGTGTAGATGCCCGGCGATGTCTGGGTCATGTTGCTGCTAATGCCGCCTGCCGAAGTGACCGTCGCCGTATCACCTGCTCGCGTGAACGTGTGGACGCGCGACAGCGCCGGGTCGAACCGCATGCATCCAGACGGATTTCTCTCGGGCACCACCCGGAATTCAATAGGGGCGTTGACGGTCGAGGAAGGCGGCGCCGATGCCTGCATACCCGGAGTTTGCGGTGCCGAACACCCGGCAAGGACAGCGGCGTAAAAGGCCGAAGTGCACAACACACCCGTCAGATTTCGCATGGCATTTCACCTTTGGTCAGCGGCGCAGAAACAACGGCCTCCCGTCAAGTTCTATATGGAAGCCCGTGATCGATCTATTAAAGTAAACGTGATAAAGAGCATATGGCATCGCGTAGCCCAAGTTGTGAAATCGCGCGCAGTAGCGATCCCCCTGAGGGGCGGTGCAAACCGGGACCCGGAGATGAGGTCGGAAACAACATGGAAATGAGCGTGATGAAGAAGGGCAGGGTGATCGCCCGATATTTCGAGCCTGTTGCTGGCGCGGTGCTGTTGTCGTGCCTCCTGGTCGCAGGGCCGGTCGTGGCGCAGACCGGCAACGCCCGGAACGACGCGACTGACGATTCCGCGACAGCGCGCTACGACGCACTGTTCGCGACCCCGGGTCGGACGCCGGTGCCGCAGGACAATATCTTCGCGACGGCGCCCGGGGTGGAGCAGCAGGCGCGGCGCTCGCAGTTCACCTTCAACATCCTGGCGCCTTTCAACTACAATTCGAACGCCGAGGCGGCCAATACCGGCGGCACCCAGACCGCCGAGTTCAGCCCGCGTATCAATGCGGCCTGGTCGACACCGGTCTTCGACCTGCCTCTGCGTTTCTCGGCCAACCTCTTTGCCGAGTCGGACCGCTATACCCAGCCCGCCGCCTATGATGCCAACTTCGACAAGCTGGGCGGGTCGGCAAGGCTGCAATACATCGATCCCGAGAACGATCAGGCCTATTCGCCCTACATCTCCTATGCGCCGCGCATGGACTTCGACCCGACCTTCGGGCCGTGGTTCGCCACCCGCCAGGATGTGAACGTCGGCTTCAACAAGCGCTTCAACTTCGACGGCAACTTCCAGAGGGTACCGTTTTCCGCCAATTCGCGTGACGCCACGGTCTGGTCGTTCGGCCTGACGACCTTCCTGCAGCAGAGGTTCCGCTATCCGACGCCCTCGTCGCACGCCTTCTACGTCATCCCGTCGGTCTCCTACCTGATCTCGGAGAACTGGAACGCCAGTCTCGGCGTCGAGGTGCTGCGGCGCGGCTTCCAGTCGGTCGGCAGCTTCGCGCGCGAGGACGTGCTGCTGGAGCCGATCTTCACGCTCGAATACGTGATGCCGGAAGCCTGGTTCGGCTCGGCGCGGACGGCGACGCTGGTCGGCCGGCCGGCTCTCGATTTCCAGGTGTCCTACGAGAACAACTGGTCGAACTTGCCCGCGGCCAACTACAACATTTGGCGGGTTGGCTTCGTGCTCAAGGCCGGCTGGAACTTCTGAAGCCGCCGGCCGGGCGAAACCAAAGGATGGGCCGGCTGGTGCCGCCGGCCCGCACGGGAGAAAAGGAAATGTCGTCGCAGTCTTCTCAGCAACTTTCCTCGTTCGTCTCGACAACGATAATGGTGGGCGGCTGGATCGGCGCGGTTTTTCGCGTCGACCGTGCCGTCCTTCAAGTGGCTGACTTTGGCAGAGTACGTCATCATGCACCCTAAACTGCATGTCGATGACATTGCCGATTTGATACGCGTTTCGACGGGATCGCTGCCGGCTCTCGAACAGGTCCAGGCAATCGTGGCCGAGGCGCACGCCACTTTTGCCGCCGATCGCGCGGGCACGGTCGCCAACTACATTCCCGCCCTGGCGCGGGTATCACCGGACCTGTTTGGAATATCCGTCGTTGCCGTGAGCGGCCGGGATGTCGGGATCGGGGATTGCGACCACGCGTTCTCGATCCAGAGCATTTCAAAGCCGTTCGTCTTTGCGCTGGTATGCCAG
>JABMNB010000496.1 GCA_013205335.1 Rhodospirillales bacterium | reverse complement strand
GTCCTGAGCGGAGCGCAGCGTAGTCGAAGGACCTCTTTTCGCATCGAGAGATTGTGCGCCGGAAAAGAGGTCCTTCGACTGCGCTGCCCTGCGGGCAGCTCCGCTCAGGACGACGGGGCTCTTACGACAACGCTGCTTCAGATCACAAACTCCTCGGCCTCGCCGTTCATGCTGCGGATCGTGGCCATCAGCTCGACCGCCGCTTCGGCGAGCCTTGCATCATCCGTGCCGCGCAGGACCAGGGAGACACTGGGCTTGCCGCCACGGAAAGCAGGATAGGAGCCGATGTCGAGATCCTCGTAGCGCTTCTGCAGCGCGCCCAGCGGCTCGGCGATGATTCCCTCTGGCAGGTTGGTCCGCACGGTGCGCGAGACAACGGGGATGCCGCCGACCAGACGGTGCTTCATCGACTGGAACATCGCCTCGGCAACCTTGGGGATGCCCGCGAAAGTGAAGACGTTCTCCATCTGGAAGCCCGGGGCCACTGAGACCGGATTGTCGACCAGCACCCCGCCGTGCGGGACGCGCGCCATGCGCCGCCGCGCCGGCGTGAACAGGGCCGCGTCGCCATAGTGCCGCGTCATGCGTTCCACCGCCTCGGGATGCTCGGAAATTCCGACGCCGAACGCCTTGGCGATGCAGTCGGCGGTGATGTCGTCGTGGGTCGGGCCAATGCCACCGGTCGTGAAGACATAGTCGAACCTGGCGCGCACTTCGTTGAGGGTCGCCACGACGGTGGCCTCGACGTCGGGAATGACACGGGCCTCCATGACGCGAACGCCGAGCTTGCCCAGCTCGGTGGCGAGGTACTGGATATTGGAATCGCGGGTGCGGCCGCTCAGGATCTCGTTGCCGATAACGAGGATGCAGGCGGTGACTATTTTTGCCGGGTCTGACATGCGGGGCCTGCGTGTTTTTCGTTTGGTATCAGGACCGTAGCGGACGCAGCCGAGGGGGCCAAGCCATCGTCCCGCCCTTGTTACCGCGCGTATCGCATGCCAAATAAGGCACATGACCAATTCCCGCGAGATCGTCGACGACAGCGCCGACTACTGGCGCCGTGACGAGCGCAGCATCAAGCTACATGGACCCGAGGGCTTCGCCGGCATGCGCCGCGCCGGCCGGCTGGCTGCCGAAACGCTCGATTTCATCACGCCCCATGTACAGCCGGGTGTGACGACGGAAGAGCTGAACACGCTCTGTCACGAATTCATTCTCGACAACAAGGCGATCCCCGCCCCGCTCAATTATCGCGGCTTCCCGAAGTCGATCTGCACCTCGATCAACCACGTCGTCTGCCACGGCATCCCGACGGACAAGCGGCTGCAGAACGGCGACATCGTCAATATCGACGTGACCGTCATCCTCGACGGCTGGTACGGCGACACCAGCCGCATGTATTACGCGGGCGACGTCGGCGTGAAGGCCAGGCGCCTGTGCGACGTCACCTACGAGGCGATGATGCGCGGCATCGCGGCTGCCAAGCCCGGCGCCCATGTCGGCGACATCGGCTTCGCCATCCAGTCCTATGTCGAGGCGCAGCGTTTCTCGGTCGTGCGCGACTTCTCGGGCCACGGTCTCGGCCGCATCTTCCACGATGCGCCGAATATCCTGCACTATGGCAAGAAGGGGACCGGGCCGGTGCTGAAGCCCGGCATGTTCTTCACCGTCGAGCCGATGGTGAATGCCGGCACCTGGCAGGTGAAGGTTCTGAGCGACGGCTGGACCGCGGTGACCCGCGACAAGCAGCTCTCGGCCCAGTTCGAGCACTCGGTCGGCATCACCGAAACCGGCGTCGAGTTCTTCACGCTCTCGCCGAAGGAAATGGCCAAGCCGCCTTACGATCTGGCCGAGACGAAGACATTGCAGACGACGACGGCGTAGCAAACGATGCCGGCGCCGCCGGGCCCCGCGCGCGCGCCTTGCATTGCCCACCCCGGTCTTCCCGCCTAGAATTCCCCAACGGGGGCTTATGAATAAATTCAAGAGACGCGGACTTCTGGTCGGCGCGGGTGCTGCCGTGTCTATGCTGGGCGGCGCCGGCCTGCCCGCCCTGGCGCAGAGCACGACTGCCAAGCCCACCGTGGGAGCGCGACCCGAATTTCGCGAGCCGGTGACGCTGACCTCGAAGGATGGTGTCCTCGAGGTTCGGCTGACCGCACGCCAGGGCGAGGTGAAACTCGACACCGTGGCGAAGCCGGTCAAGAATTTCCTGCTGCTCGACTACGAGCTGATGCGCGGCACGGCGTCGGACGGCCGCAAGTCGGGCCAGAACATGTATCCCGCGCCGACACTGCAGGTGTTTCCCGGCGAGCGCCTGATCGTCCATTTCGAAAATGGGCTGAGCGGCCTCACCATCCGCGATTTCTACAATCCGGCCTACACGGCGGTAGGCCAGACTGTGCCGCTCTACCCCGAGCAACTCAGGGAATCGCCGCTCAACCTTCACACGCACGGCCTGCATGTCAGCCCCAAGGGCAATGCCGACAACGTGATGCTGCACATGCCGGCGGGCACCTCGAACCCCTACACCTACGACATTCCGAAGACCCATCCGCAGGGCGCCTACTGGTATCACAGCCACCTGCACATGCTGACGACCGCGCATGTCTACTTCGGCATGGTCGGCCTGCTGTCGATCGGGCGACTCGACGGCAACCTGCCGGTCGTCACCGAGAAGCGCATTCCCATCCGCAACCTGACGCTCCAGTACAACTACGTGTTCGATCGCGCCGGCGGCAGCGCCCAGCTCAACAATCCCTACTGGCCGCAATTCGTGAGCACGATCATCCCGCCCAAGGACGGCGAGCTCGCCAAGGGCACCTATCGCCCGCTGCTGGCGCCGGTCAATTTCGATCAGACGCGCAAGGGCACGAAACACGCGACGATCTGGTACGCCGGTCCGCTGTCGATCAACAACCGGCGCGGCGCGTTCCAGTACATTCCCTCGAATCTGATGAGCTTCACGGCGGCGGATGGCCGGACGGACCTCGACATGCCGGCCGATCCCGCCTTGGCGGACGACAAGCGCGACATGCAGTTCACTGTGAACGGCCAGTTCCAGCCGGTGATCAAGAGCAGGCCCGGCCAGACCGAAATCTGGGTGCTCTCGAACGTGAGCGACATCGCCTACATGAACGTGCAGCTCACCGAGACGGCGACCGGCCGGCATCCGCCGATCGCCCTCGTCGGCCAGGACGGCGAGCCTTACGGGGCCGTTGAACATCCGCCGACCCATGGCGGCACGCGGCTGCTGATTCCGCCGGCCAGCCGCTTCGCCATCGCCGTGACGATGCCGGCCCGGGGCGATCTCGTCCTGGAGATGCCGGACCGGGGCGGCGGCGCCCGGACCATGACCATGCCCGGGATCCTCTACACCAACGACGGCACGGACAAGCCGCCGGCGGCCCTGGGCAGCCTCACCGTGCTGCCCTCCGCCATCAGCTATGCCGATGGCTTCTTCGTGTTCCCGACGCAGGTGCTGGCGCGCGCGACGGCGCCGCAGGGATCAGGACCGGGCGTGACGGTGCCCTTCCCCAAGGGTCGGCTCCTGGGCGGCAAAACGCCCTTCGTCGACCTGTCGCGCGCGACGCCCGATGTCACGCGCAAGATCATGATCAGGGGCGGCTTCCTGAACGACCTCGTGAGCAAGGCCGAAGCCAAGGCTTTCGTCTATGCCTTCGACGGCGCCGCCTTCCCCAACATGCCGCTGGTGCAGGCGCGGCTGGGTTCGATCGAAGAGTGGCAGTTCATCAACCACAACAACGACGAGCACCCGATCCACGTTCACGTCAACGACTTCCAGGTGACGGCCTATCACGACCCGACGACCGGCCTGCGCACCGGGCCCGACAAGTTCTTCGTCGACAATGCCAACGTGCCGGCACCGGTCATGATGCCGGACGAGACCGTCGTCCAGCCGGGCTACATGGCGATGCGCACCCGCTTCGACGACTTCATCGGGCTCTATGTGATGCACTGCCACCGCCTCAACCACGAGGACAACGGGCTGATGGCGCTGGTCAACGTGATCCCCGCCGTCTCGGCCTATGCGGTCGTGGTGCCGGGCGGCGGCGGCACGCCGACCAGCGTGCGCATGCTCGATGCCAACGGCGACAGGCTGCTTGCCACCGTCATGCCGTTTCCCGGCCATGAAGGCCCCGTCAGCGTCGCGCTGGGCGACATCGACGGCGACGGTGTGCTCGACCTGGTGGTCGGCGCCGGCACCGGCCACGCACCCGTGGTCGTGGCCTATTCGGGCAGGGCGCAGACCGGAAAGCCGGCTTTCTCGACCGAGTTGGCGCGCTTCCAGGCCTTCGGCGCCGATGCGCGCGGCGGCGTAAGCGTGGCCGCCGCGCAGATCGACGGCGCGACGTCCGACAACATCATCGTGGGTTCAGGCCCCGGCATCGCAAGCGAGATCAAGGTCTACGGAGCCAGACTGCCCAAGCCCGGCACGGCACCGGCGCTGTTCACCTCCTTCGCGCCCTATGCAGGCGATTCCTCGGGCGTCAGCCTCGCCACCGGCTTCGTCGACTTCTCGACAGGTCGCAACAGCATCGTCACGGCACCCGGCCCCGGCAGCACGGCCGAGGTGAAGGTCTTCGTCTTCCCGCTGCTGAACCAGATTGGCGACACGCCCGTTGCCTTGCCGCAGCCGGCGACGACCGGCAGCTTCAGGCCGTTCGGCGACGCGTATCGCGGCGGCGTCTCGCTGGCGACCGGCTGGCTGGCAGGCTCCCTGGGCGGCGCCAAGCGCATCGTCGTCGGCCAGCTCGCCGATGGCGCCCAGGTGAAGGTCTATTCCAGCGGCTCGGCGCTCGACGGCGGCCCGGCCATGTACCTGCACAACCCGGTCCATCACGGCCACGGCGCGGAGTTCCGCGAGATCGCGAGCTTCGCCCCGTTCGAAGGAACGGCTGGCGTTCGCGTGGCGACCACGAGCACCACGACAGGTGCCGACCTGCTGGTGAGCGGCGTCTCGCCGCAGGGCATGGCGAGCGTCCAGAAGTACGACTTCACCCGCCCCGATGCGAAGGCCACGGTGCTGCAGGCGGTGAAGCTCGGCGACGTGGCCGCGGCAACCCCCGGCGGCCGTGTCCCGACGGTGCTCGCCGGCGACTGAGCGCCGTCAGACCTCCTCGGCCGCCAGCACCAGCCTCTGGATGCCGCTGTTGGCTTCGGGCGAAAGCGTCACCGTCCCTGTGAGGCGGCCGCGCGTGCAGGCCAGCTGAAAGCGGCCGGCGAGCGCGTGGATCGGCTCGATGCGCTCCAGTCGCCCCTCGCCCAGCCTCTGCATGAGCGACGCGAGTTCGGCGTCACGCAGCGGCGCCGGCGTGTCGAGCAGGAAGTTCACCGCAAACGGCCGGTCGCCGCCCTCGATGCGCCCCGAGGCATAGGCCTCCACGACGGCCTTCACCGCGCGCAGCAGCGGCGGCGAAGGGTCCGTGAGGGCGGGCGGCGGCGAGGCGGCGTGCAGCCTCTCCGCAACGTCCAGCGTGAGGCGCGACATCGGGGCATAGGTGCGGTTGCCGAAGGCGAAGACGCCCCAGCCGCTTTCGGGCAGCATCAGCACGTGCGAGCCATAGCCCGGCAGGCCGCCGGCATGATGGATCCGCATGCCGAGCAGCGCGTCGGTCGTATGGGTGAGGCCGTAGCCGTAGGCGCTGGGCTGTCCGGCGCGGGCGCCGGGCAAAGAATCGGGCGCGAAGGGCGGCGCGTGCCAAAGCACCATCTCGCGCACGCTCGAACGGCGGACCGGACCGGACTCCGGCGCGTCGCGCGCCGGCCAGGCACTCAGCAGGAACGACACGTAGCTTGCGTAGTCCGGCACGGTGGTCGCGAGGCCGCCCATGGCGCCGACCTCGCCGTCGGGCTCGATGCGCTCGCGCGACCAGGTCACGCCGTCCAGCCGATAGCCGAAGGCATAGTCGCCGTGCGCCGCGGCGGCGGGCGCATCGAAGGTCGTGTGCGCCATGCCCAGCGGCTCGAGAAAGGTGTGCCGCAAATAGGCCTGGTAGGGCTCGCCGCTTACATTGGTCAGCACGCGCCCCAGCAGCGCGTAGCCCAGGTTGCTGTATTCGAAAGCGAGGCCCGGTGGGCGCGCGAACAGGTGGCCGGTGGCGATCACCGTATCGAGTTCGGCCGGCGACAGGCCCAGCACGCGGTCTCCCCACGGATCGTCGGTGACGAAGCCCGCGGTATGCGTGAGCAGGTGGCGCACCGTCACCGGCGCGCTGTCGCGGGTGGCGGGCTTCACCGCCGCGAACTGCGGAATGTACCGGTCGAGCGGCGCATCGAGCTGCAGCTTTCCCTCGTCGCGCAGCGACAGGATGGCCAGCGCCGTCATGTTCTTGGTCATCGAGGCGATGCGGAAGACGGTCCCTGCCTCTACGCGCCGGCCACCCTCCCTGTCGGCAAGGCCGACCGTCCTCACATGGGCGAGGCGGCCCTCCTGCACGATGCCCAGGGCGAGGCCCGGGATTCGTTCCCGTTCGGCGAAGGCGGCGCAGGTCGCATCGATCTCGGCGAGGACTGTCGCCGGGTATTTTGAGTCGGACATGGCGCCATCGTATCACAAGGCCCAATCGCCGCGATTTTGCCTTGCTCACCCGGCAAGGTTGCGCGGCATGGCAAAGAGTCGCTCTCACCTGAAGCCCGTCGAGGCGCCGGCTTCGGCATCCGGACCCGACGATGGGGCCTTGCTGACGCTGTTGGCCCAGGGTCTCCGCCTGCAATCCTCCGACGGCCTGTGGCGCGTGAGCGGCAACACGCTCCCTCACCGCGCCCTGCTCCGCGAGGCGGGCGGCGCCTGGAACCGGCTCGACCAATGCTGGGATTTCACCGGCGAGGATCCCACCACCCGGCTGGCCGCCGCCCTGGAAGCGGCACCGGCGGCATCGACCGGCCACAACAGCGGCGCGATCGAAGCGCCGAAGCCGCACTATCACGGCCATCGCGGCCGCGTGCGCGAACGCGTGCTGAAGGCCGGCGTAGAGCCGCTGGCCGACTACGAGCTGCTGGAGCTTCTGCTCTTCTATTCGATCGAGCGGATCGACACCAAGCCAATGGCCAAGGCGCTGCTGGAGCGCTTCGGCACCCTGGGCGACGTGTTCGCCGCCGAGCCGGCACAACTGCGCGAGTTCGACATCGACCAGCGCACGCTCGTCCATTTCAAGGCGATGCGCGAGGTCGGACGGCGGCTGGCCGAGCGCAAGGTCAAGGACATGCCGGTGCTGACCAACTGGCAGCAGCTCATCGACTATTGCCATGCGGCGCTGGCGCACGAGAAGACCGAGCAGTTCCGCATCCTCTTCCTCGACCGCAAGAACGTGCTGATCGCCGACGAGGTGCAGCAGCGCGGCACGATCGACCACACGCCGGTCTACCCGCGCGAAGTGGTGAAGCGCGCCCTGGCACTGAATGCAGCTGCCTTGATCCTGGTGCACAACCATCCCAGCGGCGATCCCAAGCCCAGCCGCGACGACATCGAGATGACGCGCGAGATCAAGACCGCTTCGGAGGCGCTGGGAATCTCGATTCACGATCATCTCGTCATCGGCCGCAAGGGGCACGCGAGCTTTCGGAGCCTGGGGTTGCTCTGACCGTGGAGCCTCAACGGGTTGTCCTCGGCCAGGCCGATTCTCTGCTGACCGTGGCGCCGCAGGCTCCCTGGGGGTCGGGCTTATGACACCGCCCCAGGCACGACGGGAAGACCGCAGCTGCCCGAGCAAACAACACAGCCACCCAGTCGATCACCACGCCGGCGCGGGCAGACGGCAGGAAGCACCTCAAGGAGGTAACTTCGTCCGCTGGTCGATGCGGACACGCTTTTCGGCACACACAGAATATGCCGGGCAGGAAAGGAACGCCTCAGAACCTGAAAGGTTCCCTCTGTACGAATAAATATGCGCCCGACAAAACCAAGGGCGTATCAGCTGTTGCTACGGGGGGGTCAGCATGACCAAGGTTCTACCTTGTCTTGAGGGTCGATGGCAGCCGACTAGGCGCTGACAGACCGCAAGAGCGGCAAGCCGTAGCTTTCACACAATCCCGACGGGCACCACCGCAGGCGCGGTTCGCGAGACCAGCAGGACAGCGCGAGTTACGTCCGCTGCCCAGATAGAGGCGGAAAATTGCAATGGCCGTGATCCTCGTCGTTGAAGACGAAGCACTTCTCCGCATGTTCGCGGAGGGGCTGATCCAAGGCTTGGGCCACCAAACATTTTCAGCCGGCGATGTAGACGAGGCGCTTTCCCTCGTGCGTTCTCCCCAGCATCTCGATGCGCTTTTTACCGATATCCGCTTGAAGGCCGCGCCGCTCGGCGGCTTCGAGCTTGCCCACGAGGCAATCAAGCTTCGGCCGGGATTGCGTGTGCTCTACGCGACAGGCAATTCCCTGACCGACAAGGCAAAAGCTCTTTTTGTCGAAGGCGCACATTTCCTCCCCAAGCCGTACGTGGATCATCAGCTTCAGAGCTCCATTGAAGGCATGCTCGCAGCGTAACTGTGAGTCGAGCAATTCATGAGGAACAACGACCATGCCTGGCGTGACGACGAACGTTCTGCAGGAGAACGAAGAGCGCTATCGGACCTTATTCGACCTGTGCCCCACCGCCGTCTATTCCTGTGATGCCTCGGGTGTGATTCAGCAATTCAATCGCCAGGCTGCGGAGTTATGGGGCCGCGAGCCAGCGACAGGAGACACCGACGGCCTGTTTTGCGGCTCATTCAAGTCGTTCCGTTCGGATGGCAGTTTTATGCCGCACGAGCAGTGCCCCATGGCCGATGTGGTGAGTGGCAAAACACCAGAGGTGCGCGACGCGGAAGTGCTCATCGAGCGGCCCGACGGCTCGCGGGTCACCGTCGTCGTCAATGTTCGTCCAGTGAAGAACAAGCTCGGAGAAGTCACGGCGGCAATCAATTGCTTTTACGACATCACCGCGCGCAAACAGCCGGAAGAGGCACTGCTCAAAGCGGGCGCCTTGCAGAGCGCGATTTTCAACAGCGCCAACTTCTCCAGCATCGCCACCGACGCCAAGGGCGTCATCCAGATCTTCAACGTCGGCGCCGAGCGCATGCTGGGCTACACGGCTGCCGAGGTGATGAACAAGATCACGCCGGCCGATATTTCCGATCCGCAGGAAGTCGTCGCGCGCGCCAAAGCGCTCAGCGTCGAGCTTGGGACCCCGATCACGCCGGGCTTCGAGGCCCTGGTCTTCAAGGCCGCGCGCGGCATCGAGGACATCTACGAGCTGACCTACATCCGCAAGGATGGCAGCCGGTTCCCGGCCGTGGTGTCGGTCACGGCGCTGCGCGACGCGCAGGCGACCATCATCGGCTATCTGTTGATCGGCACCGACAACACGGCGCGCAAGCAGGTCGAAGCCGAGCAACAAAAGCTCGATCAGCGCCTGCGCGACCAGCAATTCTATACCCGCTCGTTGATCGAATCCAACATCGACGCGCTGATGACCACCGACCCCTCGGGCATCATCACCGACGTCAACAAGCAGATGGAGGCGCTGACCGGCTGCACGCGCGACGAGCTGATCGGCGCGCCGTTCAAGGGCTATTTCACCGATCCCGAGCGGGCCGAAGCGGCGATAAGGCTCGTTCTGAGCGAAAAGAAGGTCACCGACTACGAGCTGACGGCGTGCGCCCGCGACGGGGCAAAAACGGTGGTGTCCTACAATGCGACCACCTTTTACGACCGGGACCGCACGCTGCAGGGCGTCTTCGCCGCGGCACGCGATGTCACGGAAAGCAAGCGGGTCGAGATGGAGTTGAAGCAGGCGATGGCCGTGGCCGAGAGCGCGAGCAGGACCAAGTCAGATTTTCTGGCGAGCATGAGTCATGAGATCCGAACGCCCATGAGTGCAATCATGGGTATCGCTGACCTGCTCGCGAAGACCACCCTGTCCCCAGAGCAAGACAAGTATGTGCAGATTTTTCGCCGTGCCGGCGACAACCTGCTGAATCTCATCAACAACATCCTCGATCTCTCCAAGGTCGAAGCCTCGCAGCTCGAGCTGGAACACACCGGGTTCTCGCTGAGCGAACTGCTGGAGAAAGTAACGGAGATGGTGTCACTCCGGGCTCATGAAAAAGGCCTGACCCTGGTGTGCGAGATCGCGCCGCACGTGCCCATCGACCTGGTCGGCGACCCGACGCGGCTGCGACAGGTGTTGCTCAATTTGCTTGGCAACGCGATCAAGTTCACGGCATCCGGCAAGGTGGCCCTGCGAATCACATTGGATGCGGACTCCTCCGTTCCGACCGCATTGCATTTCGAGGTCTCGGACACCGGCATCGGCATTCCGGGCGAGAAACTGGACCAGGTGTTTGAACGATTCACCCAAGCCGACTCATCCACCACGCGCAGGTTCGGGGGCTCGGGGCTGGGGCTGACGATTTCGAAGCGCCTGGTGGAGCTGATGGGCGGACGCATCTGGGCCGAAAGCGATGTCGGGGAAGGCAGTGTGTTTTCTTTCGCCGTGCCGCTGGAGATCTGGACCGGCGCCAGACGGCAGGCGACCGTGCCGGTCGGCACCGGTCCCGAGCCGCCGCTCCCGGCGCTCCGTATTCTTCTGGCGGAGGACTCGCCTGACAACTGTACGATCACGGTGGCCTATCTGGAGGACACGCCGTATCGGGTCGACATCGCCGAGACCGGAGCCATCGCCTGCGAGAAATTTACATCGGGACATTACGACCTCGTCCTGATGGACCGCCAAATGCCGGTCATGGATGGCTTGACCGCGACGCGGACAATTCGAGCGTGGGAGCGGGCGAACGGCCAGCTGCCCACACCGATCATCGCGCTTACGGCCTCTGCCTTGAAGGGCGATCGAGAAATGTGTTTGGCGGCGGGGTGTACGGCGTATTTGTCGAAACCAATCAAACAAGAGGTGCTGCTGCAAGCCATCAAGGAGCACTGCATCGCCGCGCCTCCGTCATCAGGAGAGGAAAGCCTCCCGAAGGACACGATCCTTGTGCGCATGAACCCCAAATTCGCAGACCTGATCCCGGCGTATCTGCAGAACTGCAGGCAGAACGTCATCGCGATGGCGGACGCCCTGGATCGGGTCGACTTCGAGACCGTGACGTTTCTGGGTCACCAGATGAAGGGCTCCGGCGGTGCCTTTGGCTTCCAGGCCATCACTGACATCGGCGCCGCCCTTCAAGAGGCGGGCGAGAGTGGCGACACCGCCGCATCGCGCAAGTCGATGGGCGATTTGTCCAGCTACCTCGATCGTGTCGCGACCATTTCCGATTAGCCCAGGCCCGTCGCTCGACTGGTCCCGCTTGTGACCTGGCCTGCGAGTTCGCAACCACCCCAGCGGCGATCCCAAGCCGAGCCGCGACGACATCGAGATGACGCGCGGGATCAAGGCGGCGTCTGAGGCGCTGGGCATCACGATCCACGATCACCGGGTGATCGGCCGCAAGGGGCACGCGCGCTTCCGGAGCCCGGGGCTGCTCTGACCTGGCTGCGTCGTGAAGGAATCTGGGCCAGGCGATCCCTTCTCTAGGTGCGCCTCATCGCGCGCGCTGCGTGGCGGAGACGATCTCTTCCTCGACCTCCTGCAACCGGTCCTTGCCGAAGTACATTTCGTCGCCGACGAAGAATGTCGGGCTGCCGAAATTGCCGCGCGCCACCGACGCCTCGGTGTTCGCGATCAGCTTGTCCTTGATCGACTGCTCCTGGGTGCCATCGAGGATCGCCCGGCCATCAAATCCCGAGGTATCGAGCGCGTCTTGGATGACCGCGGCATCGTCCATCTTCTTCGGCTCCTCCCACATATGGTGGAAGACCTGATCGACGTAGCGGTCGAAGAATCCATCGCGCTCGGCGACCAGTGCGCCGCGCATGATCTGCACGGTGTTGACGGGGAAATGCGGATTGCTCCGGAAGCCGGTGAGACCGTGCTTGTGGATGAACCGCTCGGTCTCGCGGCGGGCGTACTCGCCCTTGTTCTTGATGCCCTTGAACTGGACCATGGGTGGCTGGTTGTTGGTCAGCTTGAAGACGCCGCCGAGCAGCACCGGAACATAGGCGATCTGCACGCCGGTCCGTGCCGCAAGGGCGGGCAGGACCTTGTGGCAGAAATAGGCGTTGGGGCTGCCGAAATCGAAGTGAAACTCGACCCTTGGACTCATGGCTGGCTCAGCTCCTTGCTAGGTTCAGATCAGGACTTTGGTGGCGTGTTGCGTACTGGCGGGAGGCGACCCTCTCGGAATCAGAGCAGTTGCCTCGGAAGCGTACATGTCCGCGAGATAGGTGGCGATCGCGGCGCTCTCGTAGTAGTGGGCCGGTTCGGCGAGCGCCCAGTGGGGCCGTATTGGGCGCGCCGTGCCGTCTCCCCACACAGAATGAGACGCCTGTTGCCCACTGTGTTTGCGGCCATATCGGACCCTCCCAGGGGACATGGTGTTCAACTGGCCTGTTGAACAGGCTGTTGCAAAAGGGCCAGCGCCGCGCCGGTCATCAACACGCCCGCGGCCACCAGCAGACTAATGCCGATGTTGCCAAACAGGTCTGCCACCAGCCCGGCGCCATAGGGGCCCGCGATCTGGGCCGCGGCAAAGATCAGCGTGAACAGGCTGATGGCGCTTCCCCAGGCTTGTGGTGGCATGTTCTGCCGCACGAAGTTTGTTCCCGCGCCGGGGACCATGAAGACCGACAGGCCGAAGACCACTGCCGACACCAACAACACGGGCCCTTTCGGCAACACCACCGGCAAAGCGGTGCCGATGGCGATGCAGGTCATGATCAAGGCCATCGGCAAGCCCGAGGCATGGCGCGCCATTATGCGCCGCCACACGAACGGCGACACGCCAATGCTGGCGCCTAGCACGACCCACACGAACGCGATGAAGCCGGCGCTCGCGCGCTGCTCGCTCATCCACGCCGACAAGAAAGTCAGGTAGACGAAGTAGCCCAGGCCGAAGCACGCATAGCCGGCCATCACGGGCAGCATGTGGCGCACCGGCAAGGGTGTCGCCTCGGTCGGTCCAGCCTGCACCGGCGCGTGCAGCCGCGAGGCCGCCCACAGGCCGAGCGGCAGGGCACACAGGCTGACGGCACCGATGGCCATCCAGCCCGCCGGCCAAGACGCCGGTCCCCATGTGTCCAGCATCAGCGGCAAGCTCCCGCCTGTCAGCACCACGCCCAGGCCACCACCCGCGCCGAATAGTATGGCGATGGCCAGCGCACTGCGGCGTGCATCACCCGGGAACAGCCCCGCAGCGAGCGCGCCCGCGGTGGAGAACGACAGCGCCCCCAGCAGGCCCACGGCGAAGCGCCAGAACGTCTGCCACGCCAACCCGGCGTCCAGCCCCGTGGCCAGCAGTGCCACGGCGGTGGTGCCCATGCCGAAGGCGAAGATACGTGCGGGGGAGAAGCGGCGGATGATCAACATGGTGAGCACCGCACCCCCGAGGTAGCCCAGCGCGTTGGCGGTATTCAGCCAGCCGGCTTGCGCGTAGGTCCACCCCATCTCGGACTTCATCGCCGGAAGCAGCAGACCGTAGGCCAGGCGGGCAAAGCCGTGTGTCACACAGACGCCCAGCGCGAGGCCGGCCAGCACCAGCCAGGGCCGCGCGAGGGCTGCGGTCGTCATGCGGCGCGCCGCTGGCTGTTCATGTGTCCTCGGAAGGTTTCTGCCGCCACGGCGATCAGCCCGTCGCTGCCGCAATGCGATTCAGGTTTGGCTGACGCAAACGTTGCTTAGTTGCCGCGAACGCTGCGGGATCGAGCTTGAGCAGTTCCTGTGCATGTTGCGCGAATGAAACAACTTCCGTCATCGAAGCTTCCTGCTCCTGTCCCTGCGCGAGTACGAGACCGGTTCAATCAAACCCGTGGAAATGCGCAACATTGGCCAGTGCCTCGCGCTCGCTCACCAGCGTGTTCTCGATCTTGGAATGATCGGCGAAGCCCAGCGCCATCCCGGAGACGAGCGCCTGGTCGGCTGGAATGCCCAGATGCTTGAAGACGGGCTTCTGATACGGGATCCACGCCGCCTGCGGGCAGGTGTCGAGGCCGAACTCCCTGGCGGCGAGCATGATCGTCTGCAGGTACATGCCGGCATCCGCCCAGTTGCCGCGGCCGAGGTAGGAATCCAACGTCACGAACAGGCCGACCGGCGCATCGAAGAACAGAAAATTGCGGGCCGACTGCCGCGCGCTGGCGGCGCGGTCCCCCTTGGGGACGCCCACGAGGCCATAGAGCGACCAGCCGACGCCGCGGCGGCGATCGCGGTGCACAGGCTTCCACTCCGGCGGATAGTAGTCGTAGTCCTCGTACTTCTCGCCGCCGCCGCTGCGGACGAGCGCGAGCACGTCGTCGGTGATGGCCTGCTTGACGGCGCCGGAGCAGACATGGACGTGCCACGGCTGGGTGTTGGTGCCGCTCGGCGCACGCTGCGAGACCTGCAGGATCTTCTCGATTGTGTCCTTCGGCACCGGATCGGGCCGGAAGGCGCGGATCGACTTGCGGCTCGTAATGGCCTCCAGAACGTTCATGGGATCTCCCTTTGATGCCAATGCTGCCGTCGCCCAGACGCGAGGCGGCCGCGCGTGGCTACGCGCCCTTGAATACCGGCGAGCGCTTCTCGATGAAGGCGCGCACCGCCTCCTTGTGGTCCTGGGTCTGCGCGACCCGGACCAGGCGATCGGCCTCCCAGTCGAGACAGGTCCTGAAGTCGGCCTGCGTCGCACGGTTGATGTTCTGCTTCATGTAACGGATGGCGAGCGGCGGTCCGCTGGCGATCTGCTTCGCCAGCTCGGCCGCCCGGATCGCAAGGTCTTCGTCGGCGACGACCTCGTTCAGCAGGCCCAGCGCCAGTGCCTCCTCGGCGTAAACGCGGCGCCCGGTGAAGTAGATCTCCTTTGCCTTCGCCGGGCCGACGATCTGCGTGAGTTGCCACGAGCCGCCGTAGTCGCCCGAAAGCCCTATCGCGGCAAAGCCGGTCGCATAGAAGGCGCTGGTTGCGCCGACCCTGATGTCGCACGCAAGCGCGATCGACATGCCCGCCCCGGCCGCGGCGCCCGGCAGGGCGGCTATGGTTGGCTTCGCCAGCTCGTGCAGGCGCAGGGTCAGGGTCTGCTGGCGGTGCTGGAGTGCGCGAATCTTGTCGTCGATCGTGCGATCGTCGGGACCGCCGCCGGCCATGCCCTTGACGTCGCCGCCGGCGCAGAAGGACTTGCCGACGCCGGTGAGGATGATCACGCGGACGTCTGGATCCGCCTCCAGCACAAGCAGGATCTCGCGCAGCGCGGGCGTGACGACATCGCCCAGCGCGTTGCGCTTCTCCGGCCGGTTGAACGACACGGTGGCGACGTGGTCTGCCACCGCGCACAAGAGCTGATCCGTCCCGGTGTCGACCGCCCGGGACATCATGCCGCCCAGGCGCGCTTCAGGGCCGGGCGCGCGTTCAATCGCTCGATGTAGGCGGCCACGTTCGGCTTGTCGGAGACGTCCGCTCCAAGCCGGCGCGCCACCGTGCAGGCATGTCCGGTCATGATGTCGGCGCCGCTGAAGTCTCCGGCGAGGAATTCACGCCCGGCAAGATGGACGTCGATGGCGCCGAGCATGCGCGACAGGAGCTTCGTGGCTCGGTCGACATTGACCTGATTGCGACGATCCGGCGGAAGGAGGATGGTCTCGACCACGATGATGTTCACCGGCGGCATGATCATGCCCTCAGCGTAATGCAGCCATTGCAGATACTGCGCGAACTCCGGCGAGGAGGTATCCGGCACGAGGCGCCCCTTGCCATACTTGGCGAGAACATACTGAACGATCGCACCCGACTCGAAGATCGTGGTGTCGCCATCCTGCAGGGCCGGCACCCGGCCCATGGGATGGACCTTGAGATACTCGGGCGAGCGCATGCCCAGATCGCCGAGCTTGTGCTTCTCGAGATCGTACGGCAGCCCCAACTCCTCGAACAGCCAGACGATGCGGACCGAGCGGGTGTTTGGGGCGTGGTAGATCTTCATGACGTTCCTCGTGACCGAAGCAGATGTGGCTGCGACCGGGATATCACCGGACGGCCACACAAGACTGCTAGAGGTGGATTGAGTCAACGTGAGCCGCTCCGACCTGTCGCGAGCGACCTGCGCCATCACTCGTCAGCGGCCAACGGCGTCTCCAGCCCGGTCGATCCGCAGATCGACGTCACGCCCTCGCGGGCGCCGCAACCGCCACCGGCGAGAGAATCCGATCCAGGTCTTCCTGTCGGAACGGCTTCCTGACGAGCGGCAGGCCGGCCATCGCGCTGCCGGCGGAGAACCAGTGCGACAGGGTCGTGGAGGACAGGACGACCCTCGTCTGCGACCGTTTGGTCGTCGTCCATCGCGCCAGGGCCGCGCCATCGCTCACGCCCACCCAGTCGATGTCGACAACCACATAGTCGAACGACTGGGCGGCTGCTGTCCTGATCGCGGCGCCGCCATGCTCGGTTTCCACGATCCTGAAGCCCCGGCGCCGCAGATGGTCCACGAGGAGGCTGCGGGCTGCCGGGTCGCTTTCGACTACGAGTATCGTCAGGCCTGACGCGCCTGCATCACCTGAATCCGCCAACACACACCCCAAAAGCCTGTACGCACAGCTCCCCAACGCCGTGCTGGCTACTGCAGGAAACGCGCTTCGCTTCATGCAAATCCAACCGCATTCCGGAATTTTTCGTCTTTCTTTCACGCTATACTTCACCCCATGAGCGGAAAAATTCTCGTCGGCATCGGCGGCTGGACCTTCGAACCGTGGCGCGGCGTCTTCTATCCCGAGGACCTGACCCAGAAGCGCGAGCTGGAGTATGCCAGCCGGCAGCTCACCTCGATCGAGATCAACGGCACCTACTATTCGAGCTTCAAGCCGGCGAGCTGGGCCAAGTGGCGCGACGAGACGCCGGATGGCTTCGTGTTCGCGGTGAAGGCCTCGCGCTTCTGCACCAACCGTCGGGTGCTGGCGGATGCTGGCGAATCGGTGCAGCGCTTCGTGACGCAGGGGCTGGTCGAACTCAAGGACCGGCTGGGGCCGATCAACTGGCAGTTCATGGCCACCAAGAAGTTCGATCCCGAGGACTTCGAGGCCTTCCTGAAACTGCTGCCGCGCGAGGTCGGCAAGCTGCCGCTGCGCCATGCGCTCGAGGTCAGGCACGACAGCTTCAAGGACGAGCGCTTCTACGCTCTCGCCGCCAAGTACAAGGCGGCGATCGTCTATGCCCACGACAAGGACTTCCCCGAGATCGACGAGCCGACCGCCGACTTCACCTATGCCCGGCTGATGCAGGCCGAGGAGAAGGTGAAGACCGGCTACAAGCCCGCCGACATCGATAACTGGGCCAGGCGCGCCAGGGCCTGGGCCAAGAAGGGCGACGCCTTCGTCTACTTCATCTCCGGCGCCAAGGTCCGCAATCCCGCCGCCGCGCAGGCGCTGATCAAGAAGCTGGGATGACCTTCCTTTAGCTTACCCCGTCGGTTCGGGCTGAGCCGAGAGGCTTCTCAACCAACTCCGCTGGCTCGACCGCACCCTCGTCGCTCTCGCCGCCCCGACGCGCCGAGCGCTTCTCGCCCGGCTCGACGAGCAGGAGGGCCCCCTCCTGACGCTGACCCACGAACAGTTCTTCGACGAGAAGGCGCGCGACGGCCATCGCGACGGCTGGGGCATGGCCCTCGACAAGCTCGAGGAACTGTTCGCGAGAACCGCGTCCGCTTTCGCTCGCCACTCCCCATGAGCGACGCCGCCCGAAGCCCGGATCGATCTCGCCTTCCTCGACCGTCTGGCCCGCCTCACCCACGAACCCGACAAGCACCCGGCCGAACTGCGCGCCGTCCATGACGACCCGCGCGTCGCCGTGCGTCGACCGTCTCCAATGTCGCCCTCAGCCATCCGGGAGCGGTTTCCCCGTTCCCCGATTCGGCCTAAGCTGGTCAGTGAGACAAAGCTTTCAGAACTGTAGGAGGCATGCATGCCTGCACTCTCGCTCGACCACTACAACATCTACTGCAACGACCTCGAGGCGACCGTGCGCTTTTACGAGCGCTATGTCGGCCTGACCAACGGCGACCGGCCGCCCTTCCCGTTCCCCGGCGCCTGGATGTACGCGGGCGAAAAGGCGATCCTGCATCTCATCTCCGAGAGCGGCCGCACCGACCAGGGCAGCGGCGCCATCGACCATATCGCCATCAACTGCGCCGACATCCGCGGCACCCTCGACCAGATCAAGCAGGACGATCTGCCCTTCGAGGTCAAGAAGGTGCCGGCGCGTCCGCTGCAGCAGGTCTTCGTGCACGACCCCGACGGCGTGATGATCGAGCTCAACTTTTGGCATGAGCAGGACGTGGCCGAACTCGAGGGCTATGATCCGATGAGCAACAAGATCACGGCCGACAAGCCGAAGGTTCCGGCCTAGCGAACCGCCGAGACGGCTGCGTCGTAAATCAATCGAACGTCGGCGTGGCGGCGAGCCGTTCCCAGTAGTCGGGCGGCAGCAGATCGCGGCCGGCGAGCAGGCAGTCGAGATAGGCGCGTTGCGGCTTCAGGCCCTCGCCCTGCATCAGGGCGACATAGACGATCGCCTCGACCTCTTCGCCGCTATCGCCGCGCACCGCGCGGATCGTGCGTCGCTCGTAGTGGCCGTCGGCGACGCCCTCATAGATGTCGAGTACCGTGAAGCCCTCGTCGGGCAGCGCATTCAGCGTGCCGTGCACGACCGCGCCCTCCGCCGGCACGATGTTGGCCGCCGCGCCGCCGCCCATGTCGCGCTCGGGCTTGTCGAAGGCCAGTCGCCAGCCGTCGAGGCGGCCCGCGATACGTTGGCCGCGCGGCACCCCCCGTGGCGCCAGCCGCCGGTCAAACAGGCGCCCGGCATCCATGTTGGAGCCGTAGGCGAAATACCAGGTCAAGCCATCCGCCATACACGCACCTTTTCTTCGTAGCCGCGGATGGTGACGGGGCCGAGATCGATCGCGCCGTCGCCGGTACCGTCTCCGGCGGTCGCCTCGTGCACCGACTGGGAGACCAGCAGCCGCGCGCCGACATCCTTGGTGAGCTGCTCGAGGCGGGCGGCGAGATTCACCGTGTCGCCGATCACCGTGTATTCCTTGCGCTGCGGCGAGCCCACCGTGCCCGTCACCGCCTCGCCGAGATGGATGCCGATGCCGACCTTCAGCGCCCAGGCCGGATGCGTATCGTTCCACCGCTCGACCGTGTCGATTATTGCGCGCGCCGCCGCCAGCGCGTGCCGCGCCGCCGAGGGGTCATCGAGCGGCGCGCCGAACAAGGCCAGAAATCCATCGCCCAGGAACTTGTTGATGATGCCGTTGTTGCAGTCCACCACGTCGATCATTTCGGCAAAGAAGGCGTTGAGCAGCGCCACCGTCTCCTCGGCCGAGCGTTTGCGCGTCATCGCCGTGAACCCGCGAATGTCGAGGAACAGCACGCAGACCGTGCGAATTTCGCTCGGGGGATCGGTGCGCGTCGCCAGCAAGCGGTCGACCACCGCGGGCGAGACATGCTGGCCGAACAGGTTGGTGACGCGGTCGCGGGCTGCCACGGCCCGCACCGACTTCTCGAACTGGGTGCGCAGGCTGGTCGCGACGAAGCCCGCCACCAGGCCGCTGCCGAACAGGACGAGCGTCCGGCTGAAATGGAACAGCAGGGTTTCCTGCGGGATGTTGCCCCAGGGCTCGATCGGCACCAGCCACAAGACCAGCACCATCTGCTGCAGGGCGGCGACGCCCCCAGTCCACACCGACAGCCAGAAATCGAGCCGCAAGGTCGAGAGCAGGATGAAGATGAAGTAGAGCAGCGGCGGCCAGAAGCTGAACACCAGCAACGGGTCCATGTAGTGGCTCAGCGTAACGATGACCGCGGCCGGCAGCGACGTTTCGATCAGGGCATTGCCGAAGCGCCCCACCTTGGGGAAGTCGAGGTCCCGTGCTGCCCGGTACCGAAGGATGGTGAGCGAGCCCAGTTCGTAGAGAAGGAACGGCGTGATGCCGACCAGCGGGAGCCAGCCCGGCACGTCGCGCTCGAACATGCGGGAGGTGTAGTCGGGGAAGAAGTTGGCGACCGCGAACGTGAGCGACAGCAGCACGGCCAGGAAGATGGCGAGCGCGCGCATGCGCTGCTGCTCGCTGCGGATGATCTCGCGGCGGAGCGCGTCTGCGAAGAAGTCGGGCGCCGCGGCAACCATCTCGCATCAAACTAGCCAGAGCCGGCGGGCTCCACAACGGGCGGGCGCGGTGCTAGGTAATAACAATGTCGATGAAGGAGATCACGCGGGAGGTTCGGGGCAAGGTCGCCAGTCTGGCGCTGCGCATGCCCATTTCCTGGGTGAACATCCTGGCCGGCCCGCCGGTGGCGGTCGACGGGCGCACCCTGGACGGCCGCGCGCAGTGGTTCATGAAGCTGCTTGCCTATAGCGGCCAGCCCGGCATGCAGACAATGAGCGTGACCGAGGCGCGTGAGGATTACGACGTCTTCATGCAGTCGCTGGGCGGCAGGCCCGCGCCGGTCAGCGAGATCGTCGACCGCACCCTGCCCGGTCCCGTCGGCCCGATGCGCGTCCGCATCTACCGGCCGGCCGGCACGGTGGCGCGCCTGCTGCCGACGGTTCTCTATTTCCATGGTGGTGGCTGGGTAATCGGCAGCCTCGAAGGCTACGACCTCGCCTGTCGCTATTTCTGCGCCCGCTCCGGCTGTGCCGTCGTCGCCGTCGATTACCGGCTGGCGCCGGAGCACAAGTTTCCCGCCGCCATCGACGACGCCCTCTCTTCCTACCGCTGGCTGGCCGGTGAGGCCGTCTCCCTCGGCCTCGATCCCGACCGCGTCGTGGTGGCCGGCGACTCCGCCGGCGGAACTCTGGCCGCCGTGGTTGCTCAGACGATGCGCCACGAACCGCATCCACCCTGCCTGCAATGGCTGATCTATCCCGCGACCGACTTGGCGGGCGACAGCAATTCGCACCGGACCTGCGGCGAGAGCTTCGTGCTGACCGAGGCCGACATGACGTGGTTCCGCACGCACTATCTCAACGATGTCGGTGAAATCGACGATCCGCGCGCCTCGCCGCTGCGCGCCACCGATCTCAGCGGCGTGGCGCCGGCGCTGATCTTCACCGCAGGCTTCGATCCATTGCGCGACGAGGGCCAGGCCTATGGCGAGCGGTTACGCGCGGCGGGTGTGAAGGTGATCGATCGCGAGTTCGAGACGCTGATCCACGGATTCGTCGGCATGCGCGGCGCGCTGCACGCGGCGGCACGAGCGATGGACGACATGGTCGCGGGCTTGCGTCACGAACTCGCGCAGCTCGGACGATGACGGAGCGCCAGAGATGAACAACGGGGCGGCAACAGTGGAGCAGCGCGGCGAGCGGGCGGGCCGACGCGAGCAGAACAAGGTGGAGAACCGCACGGCGCTCCTGAAGGCCGCACGCGGCGTTTTCGCCGAGATGGGCTATGGCGCGGCCAGCGTGCGCGACATCGTGCGCCGCACCGATCTCGCCTCGGGCACCTTCTACAACTACTTCAAGGACAAGGACGAGATCTTCGAGGCGGTGGTCGGCGAGCTGACGAGCGTGCTGCTGCAGCGCCATCGCGATGGCCGCGCCCGCGCCACCACGGCCGAGGAGTTCGTGCGACAGCACTACGCCGCCTATTTCAACTTCCTGGCCGAGGATCCCGAGCTGCTGGCGCTGGGGCGGTCGAGCTTCACCGCCGTGCGCACCCTGCTCGACAAACCCGACGTGCGGGCGCTGGCCATCGCGCTGAACGACGACATCCGCTCGGCCATCGCCCAGGGCATCCTGCCTAACGTCGACGTCTCCTATCTCAGTGCCTCGATGGCCGGAATCGCCTTCGAGATCTCGATGGTCATGGTGGCCCGCGACCCGGTCGACCCCGTCGCCGCCGCCGAGTTCGCGACGCACCTGATGCTGGGCGGCCTCGACAAGCTGCCTCGGCGGTAGCAGATCCACTCTACTCTTTCAGACTCCTCTACCCCGATAGGGGGAGAGATTGGGTGAGTGGGTTGCGCGCAGCATCAGCCTTCGAGGCCCCCTCACCCAGCCTCTCCCCTTATCGGGGGCGCGGAACGTGAGAAGAGCGGTGGCGCTCCAATGAAAACGGCGGCCCTTTGCGGAGCCGCCGTTTGTCGTTGAGAGGCCCAAGCCCGAGCGCCGTTACGCGCCCTGGGCAATCGTGTTGCTCAACACGCCGATGCCTTCGATCTCGACCTCGCAGACGTCGCCCGGCTTCAGCCAGGGCTGCGGCTTGCGGGCCATCGCCACGCCTGAAGGCGTGCCGGTGATGATGATGTCACCCGGATCGAGGGTCATGCACTTGCTGAGCTCATGCACCAGGGTCGGAACGTCGAAGATCAGGTCGTCGGTACTGCTGTCCTGCATGGTGACGCCGTTGACGCGGGTCATGATGCGCAGGGGCGCAGCGCCCTTGGGCAGCTCGTCGGGGGTGACGATGTCGGGGCCGAAGCCACCGGTGGCGTCGAAGTTCTTGCCCAGCGTGAACTGGCCACCCGACTTGCGCTGCCAGTCGCGGATCGAGCCGTCGTTGAAGCAGGCATAGCCGGCGATCACCGAGAGAGCCTTTTCCTTCGGCACGTTGCGGCACTTCTTGCCGATCACGATGGTGAGCTCGGCTTCCCAGTCGAATTCCTTGGAGTGGGTCGTGGACAGCATCTTGCCCTTGTGCGGGACCAGCGTGTTGTTGAAGCGCGTGAACACCACCGGATAGGTCGGGATCGGGCTGCCGGTCTCCTCGGCGTGCTTGCGGTAGTTGAGGCCGATGCAGAGGATCTTGCCGGGGCTGGGGATGGGCGTCAGGTACTTGGCCGACTTCTCCGATATCGTGGCGCCAGCCTTGGGCTTGGCGCAGGCCTTGAGCACCGCCTGCTGGACCTTCTTGCCGCCGGACAGGATCTCGACGACCGACTTCGGCCCACGCGGCATCTGCTTGCTGAGATCGACGATCTTGCCGTCGCCCAGTTTGACGCCGACGGCGGGCTTGCCGCCGCTCAGGATGGTGCAAAGACGCATGTGTTTTCCTCTTGAAGATTTCGTCCGAAATACGGCCGCTGTTTAAACTCCTCTCTCCCGCTTCTTCGGTCAAGCGTGACGCAATTCTTGCTAATCTCCGCCGATGCGTTTGTTCCTTTTTCTTCTTCCCCTCCTCTTCGCGGCTCTGCCCGCCGCGGCGCAAATTGCCGTGCCGCTGACCACGCCCGACGGCCGCGTCGGCTGCACCCAGGGCAAGACCGGCATCGGCCGTCCCCCCGACTGGCGCGCCGTCGCCGATCCCGACGGGCCGAACGGCTGGGCCCTGGTCGAGAGTGAGCCCGACGCGACCGACCAGCGATTCCCGCTGTGCATCTCCGAACAGGCATCCGGCCGCGACTTCGACGCCACCCTGCGCTTCAAGCCGGTCTCGGGGTCGCGCGATCAGGTGGCGGGCTTCATGTTCCGCGCCCAGAGCGCCAATGACTATTACGTCGTGCGCGCCAATGCCCGCGACAACTCGGTCCGCCTCTACCGCATGGACAAGGGCAAGCGCAGCCAGCTCGGATCCAAGGAGGCGCCGGTGACGCTCGGCCAATGGCATTCGCTGCGCGTGATCGCCGTCAACGATCGCATCGAGGTGGCGCTCGACGGCAAGCCGCTGTTCGGGGTCACCGACCGCACCCTGGTCCAGGCCGGGCCCGTCGGCGTGTGGAGCCAGGGCGACAGCGTCACCCATTATGGGTCGCTGCTGATCGGCCCGCCGCCACCGCCGGCGCCCGTGGCGCCGCGCTGAGATCAGGCGCGCGCCGCCAGCAGCGCCCTCGCCAGCTCGACGAAGCCCGCCCCCGAGCGTCCTGCCGTGATCCAGCGCGGCCGATGCTCCAGCTGGTCGGCGAAGTCCACGACGTTGGCGACGCCCACGGCATTCGGGAAATAGCCGAACATCGGCGCGTCGTTGGGCGAGTCGCCCGAGAACACGTAGCGCGCCTTCTCGGCCGCCAGGTCGACGCCGAACAGTTCCTGCATCATTGCGCGGCTGGTCGTCAGCTTGTCGTAATCGCCGAACCAGCCGTTGACGTGGATGGAACTCACCTTGGCCCGGGCACCATGGCGCTCGAAGATCGCCACGATGCGCCGGATGTCGGCAGGTGCCAGCGGCGGCACGTCCTCGCAGAAATCGACGGCGAGGTCGGCCATGCGATAGGGCTGGTCCGAAGCGATGCCGGCGCCGGGCACTTCCTGCAGCATCTGGGTCCGCACCAGTTCCAGCCGACGGCGGCCCTCGGCGCGCTCGGCCTCGGACTGGATGAAGCGGGTACGCAGGCGTCCGCCGCTGCGGTCGTGCCACATCCAGAAGGCGCCATTCTCGCCGACCACGGCATCGACCGGCCAGAAGCGCGCGATGTGGTCGCACCAGCCGGCAGGCCGTCCCGTGACCGGCACGACCAGGAGGCCGGCCCGCTTCAGCGCCTCCAGAGCGCCATAGGCCTCGGCTGTCAGCGTCCCGTCGGTGGACACGGTGTCATCGATGTCGGTCAGCAGGCCGCGCACGGCGGCCAGGGTCTCACGGGGGCACTTTTCGAGCGGTTCCATGGGGCGCACTTCTAACATGGCGCGGCGGCCCCTTCGGCGCTAAAAGCCCGGCCATGATCCCGCGCTATTCGCGGCCGCAGATGGCGGCCATCTGGACTCCCGAAAACCGCTTCCGCATCTGGTTCGAGATCGAAGCGCACGCCTGCGACGGCATGGCGAAGATCGGCATTATTCCCAAGGCCGCTGCCAAGGCGATCTGGGATGGCGGCGCCAAGGCGATGGCGGCGCTCAAAGCCGATCCGGCCGGCAATGTCGAGAAGATCGACGCCATCGAACGCGTAACCAAGCATGACGTAATCGCCTTCCTGACATGGCTGGGCGAGTTCATCGGCCCCGAGTCGCGCTTCGTGCACCAGGGTATGACCTCGTCCGACGTGCTCGACACCAGCTTCGCGGTCCAGCTCACCCAGGCGGCCGACCTGCTGCTGGAAGACACCGACAAGCTGCTGGCGGCACTGAAGAAGCGCGCCTTCGAGCACAAGGACACCGTCACCATCGGCCGCAGCCACGGCATCCATGCCGAGCCCACGACCTTCGGCGTCAAGCTCGCGGGCCACTACGCGGCCTTCGCGCGCAACAGGAAGCGGCTGGAGACGGCGCGCGCCGAGATCGCGACCTGTGCGATCTCCGGCCCGGTCGGCACCTTCGCCTCGGTCGATCCCCGGGTACAGGATCACGTGGCGCAGAAACTCGGCCTCGCCTCCGAGACCGTGTCGACGCAGGTGATTCCGCGCGACCGCCATGCGGCGTTCTTTGCGGCGCTGGCCATCGTCGCCTCCTCGATCGAAAACCTCGCCACCGAGATCCGCCACCTCCAGCGCACCGAAGTTCGCGAGGCCGAGGAATTCTTCTCGGCGGGCCAGAAGGGCTCGTCCTCGATGCCGCACAAGCGCAACCCGGTCCTGACCGAGAACGTGACCGGCCTCGCCCGAGTCGTCCGTGCCGCCGTGGTGCCGGCGCTGGAGAACGTGACGCTGTGGCACGAG
>JABMNB010000495.1 GCA_013205335.1 Rhodospirillales bacterium | reverse complement strand
TCGCGCACGCGGCTCGCGCCGACGCCCACGCACATCTCGACGAAGTCGGAGCCCGAGATGGTGAAGAAGGGCACGTTGGCTTCGCCGGCGATGGCGCGCGCCAGCAGCGTCTTACCGGTACCCGGAGGACCGACCAGCAAGCAGCCCTTGGGAATCTTGCCACCCAGGCGCTGGAATTTCTGCGGATCCTTCAGGAAGTCGACGATCTCCTCGAGTTCGGACTTGGCCTCGTCGATGCCGGCGACGTCGTCGAACGTCACACGGCCGTGCTTTTCGGTGAGCAGGCGCGCCTTCGACTTGCCGAAGCCCATCGCCCGTCCGGTGCCGCTCTGCATCTGGCGCAGGAAGAATATGTAGACGCCGACGAGCACGAGCACCGGCAGCCAGCTCACGAAGATGCTGCCGAGGTTCATGCCCTCTTCCGCCGGTCCCGCATCGACGCGGTCGACGTTCTTGATGAGCATCGGCATCAGCTGGTCGTCGGGCGGCGTGCTGGGCGCGTAGGTCGAGAATTTCTGGATGCCATTGCGCGGCTCGCGGAAGGTGCCGTTGATCGTGTTGCCCTGGATCCGGACATCCTGGATCTGCCGTTGCTCAACCGCCCGCACGAACTCGGAATAGGAGATCGTGTTGCCGGGGGCCCGGGTCGCCCCGCCTTGGAAGACGCTGTAGAGCAGCGCGAGCAGCAGGACGATGACGATCCAGAGGGCAGCGTTACGATTGAACGGGTTCACTGATGGCTTCCGTTAAATGGGGCTACGAACAACATGGGTTGCGGTCGCCGGGTCGCAAGCGAAAAATGCAGCTGGAATCAAGGGCTGCCTTCCTTTCCTGCCATTTTCAGGCCGGACAATCCACTCAAGCTGCCGCGAGCCGGCAGCCTGACGCAGGGCGAATTGGCAGCCTGACAGGGTAAAATCCTGTCCCCGTCCCGATTTGCCGCGTTCCAGCCTACCGGACAGTCGGGCCAGCGCCCGGTCCAGCCGGTCGCGCCGCGGCGGATGATCGCCGCCGCCCAGGGCTTGCACGACACGGCTCACCAGCCGGCGCCTGAGATCGAGGGGCTGGCGCTCGATGGCCGCACGGTCGAGCGCGACGCTTCCGTCCTCCCGGACCTCGAGAAGTCCGACCCCGGCTCGGGCGGCCTGGACCTCCTGGCCCGCCCGCACGCGATCTGCATCCGGTTCGCCAGCTTCGATACCCCCTGCCAGGCGCAAGCGGGCCCGCTCGAAGCGCGGATCGGCATTGGACGGATCGTCGATCCAGGCGACACCTCGCGATGAGAGCGACGCCGACAGGCGCGCGCGCGGTACCGCGAGCAGCGGCCGCAGGACACGAACCTCCGGCCATTCGACGAGCCGCGCCATGCCTGCCAGCCCATCCGGGCCGCTCGCACGCAACGCGCGCATCGCGATCGTCTCGGCCTGATCGTCAGCGTGGTGAGCCACCAGAAGATGGAGTATCCCGCGCTTCCGGCAGGCCTCGCGCAGCAGCCGATAGCGGGCGTCGCGTGCCGCTTCCTGAAGGCCGGCCTGCGGCTTGGCGCCGGTCCAGCGCAGGACGAGGCTTTCGATTCCGTTCCGCTCCAGCACGCCGGCCGTCGCGAGCGCTTCCCCTGCCGCCTCCGGTCGCAGTCCGTGATCCACGATCAGCGCAAGAACGTGGCCGCCCTGCCCGGCCGCCCATTCGCTCGCCAGCAGGGCGAGGCTGAGAGAATCTCGGCCGCCGGAAACGGCGACCGCGAGGTCGGGACATGACTCGAAAGGTCCAAACGGCGCCATCAGGCGCGCGAAGGTTGCGCCGTCGATGGGACGCGGCTCGGCGGGACGCGACTCGGCGGGGTCGTTCACCCGCAACCGTTCTTCTGCCGCTCCTGGTCGATCCGCCGCTTCTGCAGGTCCGTCGCGCGCGGATAATCCTGGCTGAAGCGGGCGAACACCGCGCAGGCATCGGGCTTGCGCCCCAGCACGGCCATCGTGATGCCGAGTTTCAGGAGGTTGTCGGGGCCCTTCGGGCTCGTCTTGTGGACCTTGTACCCCTCGGCAAAAGCCGTGAGCGCGCTGTTGTAGTCGCGACGCGCGTAATAGGTTTCGCCGAGCCAGTATTGCGCATTGCCGGCGAGCTTGTTCTGCGGATGCCGCTGAATGAAGGTCTTGAAGCCCCGTTCGGCGGCGGCGTAGTCGCCTTCCTGCAGCTTCTTGACGGCCTCGTCGTAGATCTGGTCTGCATTGCCGCCACCCGCTGGAGGCACCGGCGGTGTCGGGGCTGCAGGCGCCGCCGGAGCAGCAGCCTGGCCGCCGGGACGCGGCGCTGCCCCACCGTGACGGCCGCCGCCGCCCTTCTCCAGCTGGTCGATGCGGTACTCGTAATCGGCCTGCATCTTTTCCATCTGCTGCTGCAGCTTCGCGTTGCGGTTCTGCAGCTGCTCGATCTGGCCGGTCATCATCGTGAGCGACTGCTGAAGCTGATTGAACCTGTCTTCGACATAGACGGGGTCGGTGCGCTGCGCCGCTGCCGCAGTCGGCAAGGCAAGAGCGACAAGGAGAACACGCAGGGACGGAAGGATCTTCATGGCCAATGCTTTGTTCACATCAAACGCGGCCATTTTCAGGCACGACCGCCTCCGCCTCCAAACGAAAACGCCGGTCGCATGGCGACCGGCGTTTGCTGCACTCGCCTCGGTCCGAGGAAAGTCTACTCCAGGGCCGTCACGGCGCGGCGGTTGCGCGCCCAGGATGCTTCGTCGGAGCCGACCGGATCGGGACGCTCCTTGCCGTAGCTGACGGTCTTGAGGCGCGCCGCGGGGATGCCCTGTGCAATCAGGTACTGGCGCGCGGCATTGGCGCGACGCTCGCCGAGCGCCAGATTGTACTCGCGCGTGCCGCGTTCGTCGCAATGGCCTTCGACGGTGATCTGATAGTTCGGATACTTCTTCAGCCACTCGGCCTGGCGGTTGAGGGTCTGGCGCCCGTCTTCGCGGACCGTGGACGCATCGGTGTCGAAGAACACGCGGTCGCCGACGTTCTGGCGGAAGTCGCCCACCGTTCCAGGGGCCACGGACGTGGTGGCGGCAGAGGCGGTCTGTTGGTCGTTGCTGTTGCTGCAGGCTGCGATGAGGAACATCGCCGCAATGGCCGACAAAGCCTTGATCATGCTCATTTTTCGATCCAATCCCTGACAGAATCGACCCGGGCGAGGGGTACGCACGGGTCGACTGAAACGATCATATATTTCGCTACTGCGGAATCAAGGGTGACCACGCCGGGTCCGACGCGTCGGTCGGCGTCGGCACCTGCCGCTCGAAGCGGCCGGTGATGTCGACCTGGTGCAGCGAAGCAGCCCCCGCGCGACCGCCCGAGCTGGGCTGCTGACGGAAGAACATCAACACGCGCCCGTTGGGCGCCCAGGTCGGGCCTTCGACGAGGAAGCCGCTCGCCAGCATCCGCTCGCCGCTGCCGTCCGAGCGCATCACGCCGATGCCGAAGCCGCCCGAGGAGATCTTGGTGAAGGCGATGAAATCGCCGCGCGGCGACCAGACCGGCGTGGCGTAGCGCCCGTCGCCGAAGCTGATACGGCGTTCCGCCCCGCCCGACGCGCTCATCACGTAGAGCTGCTGCGTGCCGCCGCGATCGGAGTTGAACACGATCTGCGACCCGTCGCTCGAGTAGCACGGCGAGGTATCGATGGCCGGCGAGTTGGTCAGGCGACGGAGCTGCCGGCCGCGCACATCCATCTCGTAGATGTTGGTGCGGCCGTTCTCCGAGATGCTCATGACGACCTTGGTGCCGTCCGGCGAGAAGCGCGGCGCGAAGCTCATGCCCGGGAAGTTGCCGAGCAGCTCGCGGCGGCCGCTGTCGACGTTCTGCAGGTAGACGCGCGCCGGCCCGTTATTCTCGCCGTACGCCATGTAGACGATTTCCTGCAGGGTCGGCGAGAAGCGCGGCGTCAGCGCGATGGTCTTGCCATCGGTGAGGTAGCGGTTGTTGGCGCCGTCCTGGTCCATGACGGCGACGCGCTTGGTCCGGTTGGTGGCGGCGCCGGTCTCGGAGACGTAGGCGATGCGGGTGTCGAAATAGCCTTCCTCGCCGGTGACACGCTTGTAGATCGCGTCGGAGATGATGTGCGAGAGGCGGCGCCAGTTGTTCGGCTGGCTGGTGAAGGACAGGCCGGTGGCCTGCTGGCTGGTGACGACGTCCCACAGACGGAAGTCGACTTTGATGTTGCCGCCGACCGAAGTGACCTGGCCGACGACGAGGCCGGCGGCGCCGACGCTGCGCCAGTCCGGGAAGCGCGGCGGCGTCGTCGCATCGACATCCTTCTGGATGTAGGCGCTGGACGGAATCACCCGGAACAGGCCGGAGTTCTGCAGGTTGTTGCGGATCACGCCCGCCATCTGGGCGCCCACCGGGTCGCCCTTGAAGTCGACGATCGCGATCGGCACCGGCTCGAAGCTGGGCCGCGTCATGTCGATGGTGAGCTGCGCGCGCGCCGTGCTCGCGATGCCGGCGGTGGCAAGGGCCGCACCGCCCAGCAGGGTCGTCCGTCGGGGAAGCATCATATCGGACCTCTTCATCTTAGGGTTTCCATAGCGCGGAGGGGCCTAGTAGTCGCGTGGGTCGAAATTGAACGTGATGGATTTCCAGCTCGTGAACTTCTCCGGCGAGAGCGGCCACGGCTGACAACGCGGATTCATGATGGCGCGATGTGCGGCGTCGGCGGCGGCGCGGAATACCGGGTCGCTGTTATAGCGCCCCGTATCGCGCAGCTCGGCCTTTACCGGCGTGCCGTTCTGGCTCATCTCGACGGTCAGCGTGATGATCATCGCCTGATCGCGCGACCCGCCCTGCGTGTTCCAGCAGGGCCGGATCTTCTGGCGCACGCCCTCTATCTCGCTCGCCGTGACGACGTTGGCGAGGTTCGGCGCCGCAGGCGCCTGGCGCGTGACCTGCTGCACGGGCTTGGGGCTCTGCTCGGGCGTCTGCACCTTCGTCGTCGACTGCTTGTTCTTCAGGATGTCGTCGATCATCGAATCGACGCTCGGCTTGGGCGGTGTCGGCTTCGGAGGCGGCGGCTTGGGCGGCTCCGGCTTCTTGGCCTCCGGCGCGGGCTTTGGCGGCTCCGGGGGCTTCTCGACCTTGGGCGGCTCCGGCTCCTTGGGCTTCATCGCCACGAGATCCTCGACCGGCTTGGCGGCCTCGGTCTTGGGCTTCTCCTCCGGCTTGGGCGGTGCCGGGGGCTTTGGGGGCTCGGCGATTTCGGGCGGCTTGGGAGTCGGCGGCGACGGCGGCGGCTCGGCCGACTTGGGCGGCGGCGCCTTGGTCGTCTCCTGCGCGATCGGCACGTCCTTGGGCTGCGGCGGCAGAGTGGCCACCTTCGGAGCCCCGGCTTTCTTGTCGATCGCCTCGAATTCGACCATCACCGGTTCAGGTTCCATCGGCGGCGTGCGACCGAAGAAGTCGAGATTGAGCACCGCCGCCCCCAGCACGAAGACGTGCACCATCGCCGACACAATGGCCGGTGTGCGCATCTCGAGGCTGGCAGGGTGGCGCTGAACCATCGTCGGCTTCGTGTCCGTCGCTCTCAGCGCCGCGGGGCCGGCGCCTGGGGTTGTGGTTGCACCGGGGCTTGCGGGGCACGCGGCGCGGTCTGGCCAGGCGTGGCCGGCGTGACCGTGCCCCGTCCGAGGGCCTGCGCCTGCTCGCCGAGCAGGCCGAGCTGCCGGAAGCCGCTGTCGATCACGACGCCCATGACCTCCATCATCTTTCCGTAGTCGACGGCCTTGTCGCCGCGCATGAAGACACGCTGATCGGGCTTTTCCTCATGCACGGCCTTCAGCTTCGCGCCGAGTTCGGCGATGTCGTACTTGGTCTCCCCTAGGAAGACCTCGCCCTGCGAATTCACCGAGACGACCATCGGCTCGTCCTTGCCGCCGACCTGCTGGGCGCTGGTCTTCGGCAGGTCGACCGGCACGCCGACCTGCAGCAGCGGCGCTGTCACCATGAAGATGATCAGCAGCACAAGCATGACGTCGACCAGCGGCGTCACGTTGATGTCGGCGATGGGCGTGTAGCTTCGCCGCTTGAACTTGCTGCCCGACGAATTGGCGCCGGGTGCCGGGATGATACCCGACATCAGACCTGTTCCTCGAGCTGACGCGACAGGATGGTGATGAACTCACCCGCGAAGGCCTCGAGCTGCTGGGCGTAGCGCGAGACCTGGCCCGACAGGATGTTGTAGGCGGCGGCCGCGGGAATAGCCGCGACCAGGCCGATCGCGGTGGCGAACAGTGCCTCCGAAATGCCGGGCGCCACGACCGCCAGCGAGGTGTTCTTCGACTGCGCGATGTGGCTGAAGCTGTTCATGATGCCCCACACCGTGCCGAACAGACCCACGAAGGTGGCGTTGGCGCCGACCGTGGCCAGGAACCCCAGTCTCTTCTCGATCGCCTCCATCTCACGCTGGATGGTCACCCCCATCACCTGCTCGATGCGCTGGCGCAGGGCCGCGCGTGCCGTGGCGCTCGAGGCGAGCCCCTTGGAGACCGACCGGCGCCATTCGCGCATGGCGGCGGCGAAGATGCTCGACATCGGATCGTCAGGCTTTGCGCCGACGCGGTCATAGAGGTCCTCGAGCGACACGCCGGACCAGAAAGTGTCCTCGAACGACTGGGCGCTGCGCTTCAGCGAGCGCAGGCGGAGCACCTTTTCGAAGATGATCGCCCACGACCAGAACGAGGCCAGCATGAGCAGGATCATGATGGATTTCACGACCCAGTCGGCCTGCATGAACAGGCCGTATACGGACATGTCGATTGTCCCCGTGCCGCCGCCGAGGGGGGCTCCGGCGACCTGCGCAAACGCGTCCATTTATGTTCTCCGTTGATTCAAGATGGTTGTATCCGAATATGGCGTGAGCGGGGCGATCCGCTCACGGCGACCTGGGCCAGGGCAGTCCGCACGAGCGGCGGCAATCGGACAGGCCGACCGCCCTCGCCCATGCAGGCGACGACGAGTTCGGCTCGAACCAGGATCTCTTCCTTGCGGCGTGCATGCTGAATCATGTCCAGCGAGGCGCCGCGCAACTCACCGCAGCTGGTGACGATCTCGATCGCATCGTCCAACCGTGCGGGCTTGAGGTAATCGATGGCGCAGCGGCGCACGACCCAGTTGACGCCACGTTCCTCGCGCAGCGCCGTATGCTGTTGTCCCAGCGAGCGAAGCAGTTCCGTCCGGCCGCGCTCGAGGAAGCGCAGCCAGTTGGCGTAGTAGACGATGCCCGCGGCATCGGTGTCCTCGTAGTAGACCCGCAGCGGCAACACGTGGCTGCCGTCGTGGATGCGGCCCGAGGCCGGCACCGTGCTCACGCATCCTCCGCCGGGTCGCCGGCGGCCAGCAGGTCGAGCTGCTGCTTTTGCCCCCTCGGCATCGCCATCCCGAGATGGCGGTATCCGGCCTCCGACAGCAGCCGGCCGCGCGGTGTGCGCATCAACAGCCCAAGCTGCATCAGATAGGGCTCGATCACGTCCTCGATGACGTCGCGCTGTTCGGACAAGGCCGCCGCGAGCGTCTCGGCGCCCACCGGGCCGCCACCGTAATTCTCGGCGATGCAGGCGAGATAGCGGCGATCCATGGCGTCGAGCCCGCGCCCGTCGACTTCCAGCCGCGTCAGCGCCTCGTCGGCCACCCGGGCGTCGACATCGGCATCACCGGCGACCGCCGCGAAGTCGCGGACACGGCGCAGCAACCGGTTGGCAACGCGGGGCGTGCCGCGCGAGCGCTTGGCGATCTCCGCACTGCCATCGGGGGCCAGCGACATCTTGAGGACACGGGCGGCCCGCTGCACGATCGTCTCGAGTTCGGCCGGTTCGTAGAAGACCATGCGCAGCGGGATACCGAAGCGCTCGCGCAACGGGCGCGTCATGAGGCCGGATCGTGTCGTGGCGCCGACCAGCGTGAAGGGCGGCAGCTCGATGCGCACCGAACGGGCCGCCGGCCCCTCGCCGATCATCAGGTCGAGCTGGAAATCCTCCATCGCGGGATAGAGAACCTCCTCGATTGCAGGATTGAGACGGTGGATCTCGTCGATGAACAGCACGTCGTGCGGCTGCAGGTTGGTGAGCTGGGCGGCGAGATCGCCCGCCTTCTGGATCACCGGTCCCGAGGTCGCGCGAAAACCCACGCCCATCTCGCGCGCCACGATCTGCGCCATCGTCGTCTTGCCGAGGCCTGGAGGCCCGTGCAGCAGGACGTGATCCAGCGCCTCGCCGCGGCCCTTGGCGGCGGTTATGAAGATCTTCAGGTTCTCGCGGACCTGCTTCTGGCCGATGAAATCGTCGAGCGTCTGCGGGCGCAGCGCCAGCTCGGCGGCGTCTTCATCGGAGCGCTTCGGCGTCACCAGCCGTTCGGGCGCGGCATTCATCGCGCAAGCTCCTGGAGGCCGGCACGGATCACGGCATCGAGCCGGGCCTCGGCGCCGAGCCGCTGGGTGACGCGCGCCACCGCGCCGAACGCCTCGACGCGCTTGTAGCCGAGGTTGACCAGAGCCGAGACCGCATCCTCGTTGATCGATCCAGGCGTGCTCACCGGCGCGCCGGGCCTGCCGTCCGTCACGGGCGCCGGCGCGACGCCAAACGCCGCAGCCTTGTCCTTCAGCTCGGTGGCGAGGCGTGCCGCGAGCTTCGGGCCGACGCCGGCGGGACGGCTCAGGGTCGCGCGGTCCTGGGCAGCGATCGCGCGGGCGATCTCGTCGGGCGACAGCGTCGACAGGATCGACAGTGCCACGCGGGCGCCGACCCCCTGCACGGTCGTCAGGATGCGGAACCAGTCGCGTTCCCTCGTCTCGAGGAAGCCATAGAGCGCAATGGCGTCCTCGCGCACGATCGTCTCGACCAGCATGGTCGCCGGTCCGCCGACGGCGAGATCGCGGAGCGTGCGGGCCGAGGCCGAAACCAGATAGCCGACCCCGCCCACGTCGATGACGGCGCTGTCGGTGTCGACCGAGTCGACCAGGCCCTTCAGCTTGGCGATCACAGCGCGGCCTCGATCCGTCGCGCCGTCGCGCGGTGATGGGCGTGACAGATCGCAACGGCGAGCGCATCCGCGGCATCGTTCTTGGCGTCGACGCCCGGCAACAACCGGCCGACCATCATGGCGACCTGGCGCTTGTCGGCATGGCCTGCACCGACCACCGACTTCTTCACCAGGTTGGCCGAATACTCGAACACAGGCAGGCCGGCGCGCGCCGGCGCCAGCATGACCACACCACGCGCCTGGCCGAGCTTGAGCGTCGAACCCGGATTGACGTTCACGAAGGTCTCCTCGACCGCCGCCTCGAAAGGCCGATGCGCTTCGACGACGCCGGCGACGCCCTCGAACAATTCCCTCAGCCGCTCGGCCAGCGAGCCGACGGTGGCCGCCTTGACGACACCGTGCGCCACATGGCGCAGCCGATTGCCTTCGACCTCGATCACGCCCCAGCCAGTCAACCGCAGGCCGGGGTCGAGGCCGATCAGTCTCATTCCGCCCGGCTCAGGCCGCGAACTTCGCCAGAGCGTCGTCCGACACCTCGAAGTTGGCGTAGACGTTCTGAACGTCGTCGTTGTCTTCCAGGGCCGCGATGAGGTCGAGCAGCGTCTGCACGGTCTCGCCCTCGATCGGGGTCCCGGTCTTGGGCCGCCAGGTCAGCTTGGCGACGGTGGGCTGTCCCAGCGACTTCTCGAGCGCCTCGCGCACCAGGTTGAAACTGTCCTGCGCGCAGTAGATCTCGTGGACGGCACCCTCGCCTTCACCACTCACCACGTCGTCGGCGCCGGCCTCGATCGCCTTTTCCAGCACCTCGTCGGCGGTGCCGACGGCCAGCGGGAAGCGGAACTCGCCCAAGCGGTCGAACATGAACGACACGCTGTTGGATTCACCGAGGTTGCCGCCGTGCTTGGAGAAGCTAGAGCGAACTTCACCCGCAGTCCGATTCCGGTTGTTCGTGAGCGCCTCGACGATCACGGCGACGCCGGCCGGGCCGTAGCCCTCGTAGCGCACCTCGTCGTAGTTCGCGTCGGCATCTGAGCCCGAGCCGCGCTTGATCGCGCGATCGATCGTGTCGCGGGTCATGTTGGCTTCACGCGCGGCGATCATGGCCGCCCGCAGACGCGGGTTGGCCGCCGGATCGGCCGCGCCCAGGCGGGCAGCCGTCGTGATCTCGCGGATCAGCTTGGTGAATATCTTGGCCCGCACGGCGTCCTGACGCCCTTTGCGGTGCATGATGTTCTTGAACTGTGAATGCCCCGCCATCGCCAACAACCAGATTGAGTAACCGGAAGAGGCGCGTATACCACTTCTCGTGGGTTTTGGCAGGCTCGAGACGCTTCATGAAGCGTTCGGGACAAAAAAAGGCGGGGGCCGAAGCCCCCGCTAAAAAACGTCGGAACCTTGATTCCGACGCCCCCTCTAACCTGGAAGACAGATCGCCAATCTGGCGAAAAACCGTTTAACTTCAAAAGGATGCCGCTTTTTCCCCAGGCCGTCAACGGCCCTCTTGGAGGCACATCTAATAGCTATGGATGGAGCCTGGAGGATACAAGATGCGGGAAGTCAGGCCGTTGGAGCGAGCCTGCCCCCCACCCTGACCGGCCGGATGGACTTCGCCAGCCCTGTCTTGTCGTCGGTTTCCACCACCGCCGCGCACAAAGTGCCCTCGCCTTCGGCCGGAGAAAGACGTTCGCCCGGCATTTTCCGGACGAATCGCTGGATCGCGATCTCCTTCTTCATGCCGATCACGCTGTCATAATCGCCACACATGCCGACATCGCTCTGATAGGCCGTGCCGCCGGGCAGCACCCAGCCATCGGCCGTCGGGACATGGCTGTGGCTGCCGAGCACGGCCGAGGCGCGACCATCGCAATAGTGACCGATCGACTGTTTCTCGCTGGTCGCTTCGCCATGGACGTCGATCAGGATCAACTGGGCAGTAGCGCCCAGCGCATATTTCGAAAGCTCGGCATCCAGCGCGCGGAACGGATCGTCGAGCGCGTCCATGAACAGCCGGCACATGACGTTGATCACCACGATCTTCTGGCCGCGCGGCGTCTGGAACAGGTTGGCCCCCCACCCCGGCGTCCCGGGAGGAAAGTTCACCGGCCTCAGCAGGCGCTTGTCCTGCGCAATGTAGGGAATGATCTCGCGCTGGTCCCAGGCATGGTTGCCCGTGGTGATGCAGTCGACGCCCGCCTCGTGCAGCTCGGCGCAGATCTTGGCGGTGATGCCGAAGCCGGCAGCCGCGTTCTCGCCATTCACCACGACGAAGTCGAGCCCGAGTTCGCGACGCAGCCGCGGCACTTCCTTGACGACCGCATCGCGGCCGGCGCGGCCGACGATGTCGCCGCAAAACATGATTTTCATGCGCTAGACAAAGGCGCAAGCACGCCGGTCGGTCAACAGCCAATCCAGCCGCTGGTCGTCGGCTCCATGCGGCACCTTGGGCACGAGCTGCAGGTCGAAGCCGACGCCGATCGCCGTCACCCGGCGCCGTTTGCGCAGATCTTCAAGCGTTCGGTCATAGAAACCGCCGCCATAGCCTAGCCGCCAGCCCTCGGAATCACAGGCGAGCAAGGGGACCAGCAGCGCATCGGGTTCGACGATCTCGCACTGGGCCGAAGGCTGCAGCGTGCCGAACACACCCGCTTCCAGCTGGTCACCGGGACGCCATGCGCGAAACAGCAGCCGCTGCGCACGTCCCTGGACGACCGGCAGGGCCAACTGGAAGCCCTCCTCGAACAGACCGCTCATCAGAGGCCTGAGGTCGATCTCATCCTTGATGGGCCAGAAGCCCGACACGACGGCCGGCACTTCGACGGGGCGCTCGAGGCGGAAAGACCTGAGGAGGCCGTCGGCCGCGGCCCGGCGCTCTTCCTCGCCGAGGCGCTGACGGCGAGCCAGCATGGTGTCGCGAAGCGCTCGTTTACCGTCGATCAGGGTCATGTCGGCAGAAGAAGCAAAGTGGGGCGGCTCCACGATGGGCCGTGGCTCGTAGAACCTCCAAGGCCTGCAAAGCAGGTGGGCGTCGTGTAGCCGAGACCAGGGTCAAAGCCAGGAACAACTCCCAGGAGTTCTTATTGGCCCCGGGGTTTTAAGCGAACAACGCGCCGCGCAGAATTCCGCCCCACCCCCAATCTAGGGAGTCGGGACGACCATCGCAATGAGCCGCGACGCTAAGTTTAGGCCGCGCCGCTGACCTTCTTCGACATTTTGTCGACGCGCGCGGTGATCAGATCCTCGAGCGCCGTCGCCAGCGTCTCGGCGCTGTCCGTGGCACTTGCACGGGCCGTTTCGGCCGCCTTGGCGACGCCGCGCGCCTCCCGGCTTTCCTCGGCGAGCAACAGCGAGGCGAACACGAGCAGCTTGAACTCAGGCGTGCCGGGAAGCTGGCGGCGAAGCTCGCTCACCTTTTCCTCGACATAGGCGGCCAGTTCCTGGACGCGCAATTCCTCGCCTTCGCCACAGGCGAGCTCGTAGGTACGATTGGCGATCTGAACGGAAACCTGCGGCATTTTCCGCTTCTCCTGTTTTTGCGCCGTATTCGGCGTTTGAGGGGACGAGCACTTTGCCACGTCGTCTGCGGGCACGCACTCCCAGCCGTGGGCCGGGCTGGGGAGGAAATAAAGGTTTCGCTACGACTGATCGGCGGCGAGCAGCGAACGGATGTACTCCATGGCCCGTTCGAGGCGGCCTTCGACCTCGGTCGCCACCCGCTTCAGCTCCTGGTGCTCGCTTTCGACCTTGGCGAGGCGCGCCGAGAGTTCGTCGGAGCGGGCCTGCTCGAGGCGCAGCCGTTCGTCGAGCATCGACTCGAGACGGCTGAGCGCGCTGTCGACACGGTCCTTTGCGCTGGCTGCCTTGGACATCGCCCCCCCGACAGCGGATCGCCGTAAGTCGCTCGGCTGAATCTGCTCCATCGGACAAGGATAGGTGGTGTGCCTGTTAGCGGTCAACATCTTGCCCCTGTGGAGGGCAAAGGCCCGCAAGATGTTGGCTTTGGCCGATCTTTTGCGCATTGACGCGCCAAGGGGGGGTCGGCATGTTGCGCGCCATTCGAAAAAGCATACGGCGCACGCATAAAATGACCGATCAGACCGCCGCCCCGCGCGATATGGCGAACGCCATCAGGGCCTTGGCCATGGACGCCGTGCAGTTGGCGGATTCGGGTCATCCCGGAATGCCGATGGGCATGGCCGATGTGGCCACCGTCTTGTTCTCGAAGTTCCTGAAGTTCGACGCTTCGGAGCCCAACTGGCCCGATCGCGACCGCTTCATCCTGTCGGCCGGACATGGCTCGATGCTGCTCTACTCGCTGCTGCATCTCACCGGCTATGCGGACATGACCCTCGACGAGCTGAAGAAGTTCCGCCAGCTCGGCGCCCGGACCGCGGGGCATCCCGAATACGGCCATGCGAGCGGCATCGAGACGACCACCGGTCCACTCGGCCAGGGCCTCGGCAACTCGGTGGGCTTCGCCCTCGCCGAGCGCCTGCTCAGCGAGCGATTCGGTCGAGACGTCGTCGACCATTTCACCTACGTGATCGCCGGCGACGGCTGCCTGATGGAAGGCGTCGGCCAGGAAGCCATCACGCTGGCGGGCCATCTCGGCCTTGGCCGCCTCATCGTACTGTTCGATGACAACGGCATCTCCATCGACGGCCCGACTTCGCTGTCGACGTCGGAGGATCACAAGAAGCGCTTTGCCGCCGCGGGCTGGCATGTGCTCGCGGTCGACGGCCACGACGCCGAAGCGGTTACGCGCGCCATCCGCAAGGCGCGCAACGTAACCGACAAGCCTTCGCTGATCGCGTGCAAGACGGTGATCGGCTATGGCGCACCAACCAAGGCCGGCACTGCCGCGACGCACGGCTCGCCGCTCGGCAAGGACGAAATCGCCGGCGCCCGCGCCAAGCTCGGCTGGAGCCACGGCCCGTTCGACATCCCCGAGGCGGTGTTCTCCGCCTGGCGGAAGATTGGCGCGCGCGGCAAGCTGGCCCGCCGCAAGTGGAACAAGAATCTGGCCGCGATGGCGCCCGAGGATCGCGCCGAGTTCGACCGCCGACAGAAGGGCGACCTGCCGCCCGCCGTCGGCGAGGCGATCACGGCCTTCAAGGCAAAGATCGCGGCCGAGAAGCCGTCCTGGGCCACGCGCAAGTCGAGCCAGGAAGCGCTCGAGGTCATCAATCCGGTGCTGCCCGACACAGTCGGCGGTTCGGCCGACCTGACCGGTTCGAACAATACCAAGACCGCCACGCTGAAGGGCGCGTCACGCGCCGACGCCGCGGGCCGCTACATCTATTACGGCATTCGCGAGCACGCGATGGCGGCGGCGATGAACGGCATGGCGCTGCATGGCGGGATCATCCCCTACGGCGGCACCTTCATGGTGTTCACCGACTATTGCCGGCCGTCGATCCGCCTTTCGGCGCTGATGGGCGTGCGTGTCATCTATGTGATGACCCACGATTCGATCGGTTTGGGCGAGGATGGCCCGACCCATCAGCCGGTCGAACACGTCGCCGCCTTGCGAGCGATTCCCAATCTCGCGGTATTCCGCCCGGCCGATGCTGTCGAGACGGCGGAATGCTGGCAGCTCGCGCTGGCGCGTCGTGACGGCCCCTCGGTGCTCGCCCTTACCCGCCAAGGATTGCCGACCCAGCGCACCCAGCATACTGACGAAAATTTATGTGCTGGCGGCGCCTACGAGATTGTTGCCGCAGACGGCGAAGCCCGCGCCAGCTTGCTTGCCACGGGGTCCGAAGTCGCGATCGCGGTGGCGGCTCGCGATTTGCTACAGGCTGACGGCGTGCCAACCCGTGTGGTCTCCATGCCATGTTGGGAGGCGTTCGCCGATCAGTCTCCCGAAAGGCAAGCAGCGGTTCTAGGACCCGGAACTATTCGTGTCGCTGTGGAAGCGGCTTCGCCAATGGGGTGGGCACGCTGGGGCGTCGACGAATCTGAAATGATTGGCATGACAAGTTTTGGCGCCTCGGCTCCGGCGAAAGAGCTGTACGCACATTTTGGAATAACCGCTGAAGCGGTCGTAAATGCCGTAAAGCGCAAGCTCTAATCGCTCGCGCCGCCGCGCAATCAAGCCGCCACGCAATCAAGAAGGAGAGTATCGTGTCGATACGCGTAGGCATCAACGGTTTCGGTCGGATTGGTCGTTTGGTAACGCGCGCTGCGGCGGAGTCCGGGCGCAACGATGTGGAAATTGTCGGAATCAACGATCTCGGTTCCGTGGAAACCAACGCCCATCTGCTGCAGTATGATTCTGTCCATGGCCGGTTCCCGCGCGAGGTTGCGGTGAACGGCGACAGCATTGATTTCGGTGG
>JABMNB010000054.1 GCA_013205335.1 Rhodospirillales bacterium | reverse complement strand
GCTGGCGCGCGATGCCGGCGCCATCCTGCTCGGCAAGACCGTGACGACGGAATTCGCCAACCGTCATCCCGGCCCGACCAAGAATCCGCACAATCCGGCACATACGCCCGGCGGCTCCTCATCTGGTTCGGCGGCAGCGGTCGCGGATTTCCAGACGGTGCTGGGCACCGGCACGCAGACCGGCGGCTCCGTGATTCGGCCCGCCGCTTTTTGCGGCATTGTCGGCTACAAGCCTAGCTACGGGCATTTCGCGCCGGCCGGTATGAAGGCCAATACCGAATGGCTCGATACGATCGGCGCCTATGCGCGCAGCGTCGAGGATATCGCCCTGTTCCGGGCAGCGCTCATGGCGATGCCCTTCACGCCGATCGCCAGGCTCGACCGGCTGCCGAGAGTTGCTGTCGCCTTCACCCATCATCGCGACGAACTCTCGCCCGAGGGCACCAGGGCGGTGAACGACGCGGCGATGGCTTTGGCCAAGGCTGGTGCCCAGGTGAAGGAGATCGAGCTGCCCCCGCCGGTGCGCGACATGACCGAAGGTCAGAAGACGCTGTCGGCCTTCGATGGGCCGCGCGCCCACGCCGATGAGGCGCGGCGCTTTCCCGGGTTGCTGAGCGAGAGCCTGAGGAAGGACAAGCTCGAGGCCGGTTCGAAGATCGATTATGCGACCTGGGTCGCCGCCCGCAAGCTGGGAGAGACCGGCCGCGCGGCGGTCGATGCCCTGTTCGAAGAGATCGACATTATCCTGACGGCGCCGGCCAAGGGCGAGGCGCCGCTCGGCCTCGAACGCACGGGTGATGCCACGTTCAACCTGCTCTGGACCTATCTCTGGATGCCCTGTGTGACCCTGCCCCTGACCAGAGGACCGACAGGCCTGCCGGTCGGCGTGCAGCTCGTCGGGCGCCAGCATGAAGATGCGAAGCTGCTCGACGTTGCGGCCTGGGCGCGGAGCGTGCTGTCATGAAGCAGATCACGGCCCTCGAAGCGGTCGCCGCCATCGAAGCCGGCACGCTGACCTCCGAGACGTTGGTGCGCGGCTATCTCGAACGCATCGCCGAGCGTGACGATGTCGTGAAGGCCTGGGCCCATCTCGATCCCGGGCAGGCCATCGCGCAGGCCAAGGCGGCCGACGCGGCAGGCGGCGGTCTGCTGCGCGGCATACCAGTCGGCGTGAAAGACATCATCGACACCTGCGACATGCCGACCGGCCACAACTCGCCGATCTTCCAAGGGAAGGTAACGTTCGGCGACGCGGCTTGCGTGGCACTCTGCCGGACTGCCAACGCCGTCATCATGGGCAAGACCGTGACGACCGAGTTCGCCAACCGCCATGCCGGCGCCACCACAAACCCGCATGATCCCGTCCATACCCCCGGTGGCTCGTCGTCGGGTTCCGCAGCAGCGGTCGCCGACGGCCATGTGCCGCTGGCCTTCGGTACCCAGACCGGCGGCTCGGTGATCCGGCCGGCCGCTTATTGCGGCGTGGTGGGCTACAAGCCGACCTTCGGCGACTTCAGCCGCGTCGGCATCAAGATGCAGTGCCACTCGGTCGATACGCTGGGCCTGATGGCGCGGACGCTCGACGACATCGCGCTATTCCGCGCGGTCGTCCTGAAGCTTCCGTACGTGCGCATCGATCGCCAAATCGGCCGGCCGCGCATCGGCCTCTGCCGCTCGCCGGTATGGGACAAGGCCGAGCCCGAGACCAAGGCCCTCATCGAGGAGACCGCGACCAGGCTTTCCGACAAGGGCGCGTCGGTGGTCGACGTGGCCTTCGCGGCACCCTTCGCCGACATCATCGACGACCATGCGGCAATCACCGGCTTCGAAAGCGTGCGCAACTATGCCGACGAGCGACTGCGCAATCCCGACAAGGTGAGCGACGAGCTGATGAGCGGCCCGATGAAGCGGGGCCTCGCCGTCTCTTTCGAACGCTACGTCGTCGCCCAGCGCAAGGCCACCGCCTTCAAGGCGCATGTCGATTCGCTGTTCGACAAGGTCGATCTGCTGCTGACGCCCAGTGCGCCCGGCGAGGCACCCAAGGGGCTGGCCTCCACCGGCGATCCGGTCTTCAACTCGATCTGGACGCTCGCGGGGGCGCCCTGCGTGACCCTGCCGGCCGGTACCGGGCCGCGGGGCCTGCCGCTCGGCGTCCAGCTCGTTGGCCCGCGCCATGCCGATGACCACCTGCTTTCCCTTGCCGCGTGGGTCGCGGCGCATCTGAGCTGATGAATACGCAAGCCCTCATCCTGAGGAGCGACCCTCAGGGCCGCGTCTCGAAGGATGGGATCCCGCACCACGTTTGTTGCCCATCCTTCGAGACGCATCGCTGCGCGATGCTC
>JABMNB010000053.1 GCA_013205335.1 Rhodospirillales bacterium | reverse complement strand
TCTCGACTTCGCCCACGAACTCGCCGACGACTTCGCGGTCATGGACCGCGGCGAGGTCGTGCTGTCGGGCACCCGCGAGACCTTCGACGTCGAGGCCGTGCGAAAGCACATGACGGTGTGACGAAAAATGAGCTGTCGATACTTAGCTCGCGACTAAGGCTATAAGCTCGCGTCTATCCGGAGTTCTCAGCCCGTGCCGCTGATTGAAAACTTGGCCACCGATTGTAGCCGATGTTTGGATCGTTGGAACGCATCAGTCGAATAAACTCGACTTCCTTCGCGTTTATCTCTGCCCGTGTGGCCGTTTCAGATGCCCAGAGAATCTCCCGCCGGATCGTAAAACTCCGCCGAGATTCCTCGTCAAAGTCCTTCGCAATGAGACTGTCGTCGGCGCTGCCGAAGTAGTTGATGCTATTCGTGCGGTCTTGCCCGACGTAGATTTTCCCGTTCGGGTAGGTGATCTTGTATATTATCCACACTGGTGTCACTCCTCCCTATTGAAGAGCTTTGCTCAAGCCAGACCAGCTCGGGACATAGGGGCCCCGAGGAATGCTCACATTGTTAGTAGTTCCTGCTTTGAAGAGATGCTTCGGACCTCTTCAAAATGAGATTCTACTGGCTATCCTTGCGTGACGGCCTGCGCCCCCCGCACCAGGCGGCCCGGGCTCTCGCCGGTCAGTTCGTCGTTCTGCAGCGTCTCGACACCGGCGTTGAACGTGTGGCGGTAACCCGACGCGCGCTGGATCAGGCGGCGTCCGCCGGCCGGCAGATCGTAGGTCACTTCGGGCCGCTTCACCCTGAGGCTGTCGAAGTCGATCACGTTGATGTCGGCCTTGTGGCCCGGCGCCAGCAGGCCGCGGTCCATCAGCCCATAGGCCTCGGCCGTGCCGCGCGTCTGCTTGGCGATCAGGAACTCGAGGTCGAGCTTCGGCCCGCGCGTGCGGTCGCGGCCCCACAAAGTCAGCAGCGAGGTCGGCGAGGAGGCGTCGCAGATCACGCCGACGTGGGCGCCGCCGTCGGCGATGCCGAGGACCGAGGCGGGATCGGTGATCATCTCGTGCACCACGTCGAGGGTGCCATAGGCGTAGTTTTCGAAGGGCAGCATCAGCAGGCCCTTGCCGCCGCGCGACATAAGCTCGTCGAGCGCCACCGCCTGCGGCGTGCGTCCCGTACGCTCCGCGATGGCCGCGATCGAGTCCTTGCTGTCCGGTTCGTAATCCGGGCGCTCGGCGATCGGAAACATCCGATGGAAAGCCTCGGCCATAAAGGCGCGCGGGTTGGGCTCCTGCTTCGTCTCGGTGAGCGCCTTGCGCAGGTCGGCGTCGGCCAAGAGTCGCTGGTAGCGCTCCTCGGGCGTCAGCTTGCGCATGTCGAGCCAGGCGCGGTGGCCCGCGAAAGGATGCGCCGTCGTCTCGAGGCCCATGATGACGCCGATCGGCCGGGAGCCCACCTGCGCATTGGCGACGCGGCCCGTCCGGCGCACGGCGTTGATCTGGTCGAGCGTCTCGCGCCACAGCCTGGGCTGGGCATCGACCTGAACCAGCAGGCAGGAGAGCGGCCGGCCCGCCAGCTTGGCGGCCGCATCCAGCGCCTCGAACTCGCCCGGACCGAAATCCGAGTTGACCTGCAGCACGCCGCGCCCGGCGCGCTTCATGCCCTGGGCGATGCCCAGCAGCTCGGCCTCGCGGGCGCTGAGCGAGGGCGTGAAACGGCCGTCGCGCGCCTTGTGCTTGGTGGTGCGCGACGTGGTGAAGCCCATGGCGCCGGCATGCAGCGCTTCCTCGGTGAGGCGGGCCATCTCCTCGATTTCGCGTTCGGTCGGGATTTCGGCATGCTCGGCGCCGCGATCGCCCATCACGTAGAAGCGCAGCGCGCCATGTGGGAGCTGCGCGGCCACGTCGACCGCGCGATCCATCGAGGCCAGCGCGTCGAGATAGTCGGGGAAGGATTCCCAGTTGAACTTCACGCCCTCGCTGAGAACGGTGCCGGGAATGTCCTCGACGCCTTCCATCAGGTTGATCAGGTAGCCCGAGGCGCCGGGCCGCACCGGCGCGAAGCCGACCCCGCAGTTGCCGAACACCGTGGTCGTCACGCCATGCCACGACGAGGGCGTGACGAACGGGTCCCACGTCGCCTGGCCGTCATAATGTGTGTGGATGTCGACGAAGCCCGGCGCCACCACGAGTCCTTCGGCTTCGATCTCGCGCCTGGCGGTGCCCAGGTTGGGACCGACGGCGGCGATCCGGCCGTCTTGCACTGCAACATCGGCGATCCGGCGCGGGGCGCCCGATCCGTCGATCACGGTTCCGTTTCGGATGACGAGGTCAAACATGGCCGGGAGGATAGGCCGGAGCGGGTGGCCCGGTCTATGTTCGGTCCTCGATTAGCCATCGCGTCCGGGGGACCGACCTTTGCAGAAACCGCTTCTCTTCTCGCCGTTCAAGATGCGCGGCGTCACGGCGCCCAATCGGGCCGTCGTTTCGCCCATGGTCCAGTTCCGCGCAACGGACGGGCTGGTGAACGATTTCCACCTCGTCCATCTCGGCAAGTTCGCGCTGGGCAAGTTCGGAATCGTGTTCACCGAGAACTGCGCCGTGGAGCCGAGAGGCCGCGTCACGCAGGGCGATCTCGGCCTGTGGGACGATGGCCAGATCGCGAGCCACAAGCGGCTGACCGATTTCATCCACGGCGAGGGCGTGCTGTCGGCCACCCAGATCACCCATTCGGGGCGCAAGGGATCGACGCCCCGCACCTTCGACAAGCGCGGCGAACTCGGGCCGCCGGGTGCCGGCTGGCAGAAATGGGAAGTGGTCGGCCCGACCGATCTCGCCGCCGCCGAAGGCTGGCTGAAGCCCCGTGCGCTGTCGGCCGCCGAGATCGAGGAGCTGGTGCGGAAATTCGCCGCCGCGGCCAGGCGCGCAGATGCCGCCGGTTACGACGTGCTCGAAGTCCATGGAGCACATGGCTACCTGCTGGCGCAGTTCCTCTCGCCGATCAGCAACACCCGCAACGACCAGTATGGCGGCGACCGCGCCGGCCGCATGCGCTTCCCGCTCGACGTGGCGCGCGCCGTGCGTCAGGCGTGGCCCGAGCACAAGCCGCTGTTCGTGCGCGTCTCGGCGGTCGACGGCGGCGGCGGCTGGGACGTCGACGACACGGTGGCCTTCGCCCAGGAGCTGAAGGCGATCGGCGTCGACGTGATCGACTGCTCCTCCGGCGGCATCGCGGGGGCGGCGACCGCGGCCGGCGTGAAGCGCGGCCTCGGCTTCCAGGTGCCGTTCGCTTCGGCCGTGAAGAAGCAGGCGGGCATCGCGACGATGGCCGTCGGCCTGATCCTCGACGGGCCGCAGGCCGAGGCGATCCTGCAGGCCGGCGACGCCGACCTGATCGCGATCGGCCGCCAGGCGCTCTACGAGCCGTTCTGGGCGCTGCACGCCGCGCAGGCGCTGGGCTGCGATGCGGACTTCGAGCTTTGGACGCCGGAGTACGGTTGGTGGCTGGAGAAGCGCGAGCACACGCTCGGCCGCAAGTAACACGGCAGGCAACAGGCACAGGAAACGCACATGACTGGCATTCTTGCGGGCCTGCGCGTCATCGAAGGCTCGGCGTTCATCGCCGCCCCCATGGGCGGCATGACGCTGGCGCAGATGGGCGCCGACGTGATCCGCTTCGACGACATCAAGGGCGGTCTCGACAGCGACCGCTGGCCTCTGACCAAGGACGGCCAGTCGATCTATTGGGCCGGCCTCAACAAGGGCAAGCGCTCGATCGCGGTCGATCTGCGCAATCCCAAAGGCCGCGAGCTGCTTGCGGCGCTGATCGCCGCGCCGGGCGAGGGGGCGGGCATCTTCTCGACCAACATGCCGGCCCGCGGCTGGCTCGCGCACGAGGAACTGGCGAAGAAGCGCGCCGATCTGATCTCGCTCAACATCGTGGGCGACCGCCATGGCGCGGCGAACGTCGACTATACGGTGAACTCGGTGACCGGCTTCCCGCTGGTCAGCGGCCCGGTGGGCCACGAGGGGCCGGTGAACAATGTGCTGCCGGCCTGGGACATCGCGACGGCCTATGCCGCCGCCATGGCGATCCTGGCAGCCGAGCGGTATCGCCGCCTTACAGGCAAGGGCCAGAAGATCGTACTGCCGCTGCAGGACATGGCCCTGGCCGCTGTGTCGGCCACCGGCTACCTCGCTGAGGCGGTGATCAACCAGGTCGACCGGCCACGCTACGGCAACGAGATCTACGGGACCTTCGGCCGCGACTTCCGCACCAGGGACGGCCGCTATGTGATGATCTGCATTTTCTCCGACCGCCACGTCGACGCGCTCGCCAAGGCGGGTGGGTTCGCCGAGGTATTCAGGAAGATCGAGATCGAAAAGAGCGTGGACCTCAAGCTCGAGGCCGACCGCTGGAACGCGCGCGCCGAGCTGTGCGCTGTTATCGAGCCGTGGGTGGCGGGCCAGACCGCCGAAGAGGTCGGCGCGAAGTTGAAGAAGGAAGGCGCGCTATGGGCGCCCTACCGCACCTTCCGAGAGCTGGCGGCCGACAAGGACACGGTGCTCGACAATCCGATGTTCACCATCCTCGACCAGCCGGGCATCGGAAGCTATCCGGCCGCCGCCTCGCCGATGCAGTTCGGCGCCGTTGCGCGCCAGCCGCCGCAACCGGCGCCGGCGCTGGGCCAGCACACGGACGAGATTCTTTCGGGAATTCTCGGTCTGCCGGGCCACGAGATCGCCCGGTTGCACGACGACAAGGTCATCGGTGGCCCCAGATAGGATTCTCATCGCCGGGGGCGGCATCGGCGGATTGGCGGCGGCGCTGGCCCTGGCCCAGAAGGGCATCGCCTCGCAGGTCCTCGAGAAGGCCAGCCGCCTCGGCGAGATCGGCGCGGGCATTCAGCTCGGGCCCAATGCCTTTCATTGCTTCGACCATCTTGGGGTTGGCGCTGCGGCGCGCGGCATGGCGGTCTATATCGACCAGCTCCGGCTGATGGACGCGCTGGCCGATGGCGAGATCTGCCACATCGACCTCGGCGACAAGTTTCGCGCGCGTTTCGGCAATCCCTACGCCGTCGTCCACCGCGGCGACCTGCATGGCGTGCTGCTGAAGGCCTGCGAGGACCATCCGCTGATCGAGCTGCGCACCAGCGCCGAAGTCACGGGCTACGATCAGGATGGCACCTCGGTCGATGCCCGGCTTGCCACGGGCGAGAAGGTGAAGGGCCGGGCCCTGATCGGCGCCGACGGGCTGTGGTCGAACGTGCGCGCGCAAGTGACCAGGGACGGGCCGCCGCGCGTGTCGGGACACACGACCTACCGTTCGGTGATCCCGACCGAGCAGATGCCCGAGGGTTTGCGCTGGAACGCCGCCACCCTGTGGGCGGGACCGAAATGCCACATCGTCCATTATCCGCTGTCGGGCTGGAAGCTGTTCAACCTCGTCGTCACCTGCCACAACCACGCGCCCGAGCCGGTGGCGGGCAAGCCGGTGGCCACGGAAGAGGTGCGCGAGGGCTTCACGCACGTCTGCGAACGGGCGCAAGACATCATCCGCCACGGCAGGGATTGGCACATGTGGGTGCTGTGCGACCGCGACCCGGTCGACCAATGGGCCGACGGACGCGTGGCGCTGCTGGGGGACGCCGCACACCCCATGCTGCAATACATGTCTCAGGGAGGCTGCATGGCCATGGAAGATGCGGTGTGCCTGGCGGATTCACTGGCGAAAAGCGCCTCGATCGAGGCCGGTCTCGTCACCTATCGCGACCGTCGGGTGTTGCGCACCGCGCGGACGCAGCTGATGTCCCGCGCCATGGGCGATCACGTCTATCATCCGGCCGGCCCGCATGCGGCATTGCGCGACGCCATGATGCGCGCCAAGACACAGGACCAGTGGCTCGACACGCTGGAGTGGCTTTACGGCGGCAACGGCCTCGGCTAGGGCTGCTGTTGCCGTAGGGTGGGTCAGCGGAGCTTCGGGAATGCGCCACGTCTTGTTCGTCCTCGCCTTGCTGTGCACCGCGCTCAGCGCGGGCATCTTCTATTCGTTCTCGACCATCGTGATGCCGGGCCTCGATCTCGGTGGCGCTGCATCGGCTGTGAACTCGATGCACGGCATGAACACCGTCGTGCGCAGCCCGATCTTCGCCATCGTATTCTTCGGGGCCCTCGTGCTGCCCCTGCTGGCGGCGCTGGGAGCGCGATCCGCGGGGCACCGCGGTGCGGCGCGGCTCGCCGGCCTCGCCGCGTTGATCCATGCCGCCGCGGTGATCGGCGTCACCCTGCAGGTCAACGTGCCGCTGAACGAGACCCTGGCTACGGTGGCCGGTGCCGACGCCAATGCCGCGAGCTTCTGGAAGGATTTCTCGACACCGTGGTCGCTGTGGAACCATGTGCGCACCCTCGGCGCTGTCCTGGCGTTCCTCTGCCTGCTCGCGGCCTGGGCGGTCGACCTGACGTCGGCCAGCCGCCGGTCGTACGGGCTGCGCTGATCTGGCGCCGATCGTTCCGCGTCAGATGATGACGTCCTCGTGCATCGCGGCCATCAGGCCGGGATTGTCGCGATAGTCCACCGGCACGCCGACCAGCACCGGGCCGTCCATCGCCATCGCCTTGCGCAACACCGGGCCGATCTCGTCGGCATTTCGGATCATCAGGCCCTGCGCGCCCATCGCCTCTGCGAACTTGACCAGATCCACCGCCCCGAAATGCACACCCGAATCGCGCCCGTAGGCGGCGACCTGCTGGATGCCCACCATGTTGTAGCTGCCGTCGATCCAGACGAGATGCACGAAGTTGCACTTGAGGCGCACCGCCGTCTCCAGCTCGACGGCGGAGAACAGGAATCCGCCATCGCCCGACACCGACAGCACCTTGCGGCCGGGTTCGGCCAGGCAGGCCGCGATTCCCCACGGCAGGGCCACGCCCAACGTCTGCTGGCCGTTGCTGATCATGATCTGCCGGGGCCGATGACTGATGAGGTGGCGGGCCATCCAGATGTGGAAGGAACCCATGTCGGAGCAGAGCGTCACGTCCTCGTCGATCAGTTTCTGCAGCTCGTGCACCAGCCGCAGCGGATGGACCGGCGCGCCGCTGCGCTTCGCCGCTTCCTGGGCGACCAGCGTGCGTTCGTGGTGGATCTCGGCCAGCAACGTGGACTGCGTCGGACGTTCCTTCGGGCGCAGCCGCGCAGACAGCGCGCGGACGGTGGCGGCGCTGTCGCCCATCAACTCGATATCGGGTCGGTAGCACTGATCGTAGTCGGCCGGGATGCAGTCGATGTGGATGAGCTTGCGCTTGCGCTCCGCGTTCCACAGCGCGGGGTCGTATTCCACCGGATCGAACCCCACCGTGATGACGACGTCCGCTTCGTCGAGCAGGCGGTCGGCCGGCTGGTTGTGGAACAGCCCGACGCGGCCGCCGAAGCAGTCGAGCCGGTCGCGCGGCACGACGCCTGCGGCCTGATAGGTGCCGGCGACCGCCAGCCGCGTCCTGGCGAGTAACACCCGGACGGCTTCGGCGACGGCGCCCTGGCTCGCCAGCATGCCGAGCAGGATCACCGGCCGCTCCGCCGCGTCGATCATGGATGCGGCGGCGGCGATCGCTTCGGTGTTGGCCGCGCCCAGCACCGGTATGGTTGCGGGCGTGAGCACGGCGCCGGGAGCGGCCGCTTTCATGACGTCCTTGGGCAGGCCGAGATAGGCGGCGCCGGGCCGGCCGGATTCGGCGGCACGGAAGGCCGCGGCGGTCGCTTCGGAGATCGCAGACGGAGAATCGATCTCCGCGGCATACTTGGTGATGGGGCGCAGCAGCGCCACCGTATCCATGCTCTGGTGCGCCTGCTTCAGGCGGTCGGCGATCGGCACGGCGCCGCCCAGCGCCACCACGGGATCGCCCTCGGTGTTGGCGGTGGCGAGGCCGGTGGCCAGGTTGGAAACGCCGGGCCCCGATGTCACGAGCACCACACCGGCCTTGCCGGTCAGCCGGCCCAGGCCGCCCGCGATGAAGGTCGCATTCTGCTCGTGCCGGCAGACGACGAGTTTGATCTTCGAGTCGACCAGCGCGTCGAAGACGGGGTCGATCTTGGCGCCGGGAATGCCGAATACGTACTCGACGCCCTGGGCCTCGAGGTTGCGCACGAGAAGGTGTGCGCCATTCTGCTCGTCGCTCATTGTTTCGCTCCGCTCTCGATTCCAGGTCGCGTCCGGGCGATTATGGCCTGCGGCAAGGACCTTGTCGCCGCCGACGAAAAAGGATGGTGCGATGCCGCGGCTCACGACCGAAGTTTATCAGTCCCTGATGGATGCACTGCTCGCCCATTGCGAAAAGACAGGCGAGCCGTTGCGCCATTTCGTGTCGCGGGCGCTCTCCGACGCATTGGGCCTCGATCATTCCACGCTCTTCCAGGTATCGACCACGGGCGCGCTGGTGCAGGGGGTCTATAACAAAGCGGTCACCGTGGGCGGCCTCAGGACGCATGGCGATTTCGGCCTCGGCACGTTCGAGGGCCTCGATGGCGAGATGGTGGTCCTCGACGGCAATTTCTATCAGGCCCATGCCGACGGCAGCATCACCTCGCCGGCTGATACCGCATCGGTGCCCTTCGCCACGCTCACCAGCTTCCAGCCGCAGCATCGCGGCACGATCCGCAACATCACGTCCATGTCGTCGCTCACGGCCGAGCTCGACAAGCTCCGCCGGTCGGACAATCTCTTCTTTGCGGTGCGCGTCGACGGCCACTTCGACGAGGTCTACTGGCGGGTCGCCTGCAAGGTCGAGGCGGGCGTGCATCTCGACAAGGCGACCGATGCGCAGGCCGAATTCCGCAAGAGCGGCATCACGGGAACGATGGTCGGGTTCTGGTCGCCGGCCTATTCACGCACCATCGCCGTGGCCGGGTGGCACCTGCATTTCCTGACCGAGGATCGCAAGGCCGGCGGCCATGTGCTGGGCTGCAAGGCGGCCTCGCTCGAAGTGCAGGTCCATGACCTCGACGATCTGCATCTGGCGATCCCGGAAACCCGCGAGTTCCTGCATGCCGACCTGACCCAGGACCCGGCGGCGGCTCTCGAGAAGGCCGAGATGGCCAAGGATCGATAGGCGGTCACACAGGACGGATGATCTCCGTCCCGTGTTCCGCCCCGCCGCCGGTCCCGGGGCCGGGGTTAAGTCCGCCGGCCCGGAACTGCCGCTCAGGTCTTGGGCGTCGTCGGGTTCGCCAGCATCTCGGCGCAGGCGCGGGCGACGTCGGAATCGGCATCCTTGGCACCCGGCATCGTGGCGAAGCCGCTCTTGGCGATCACGTTGCCGCGGTCCCAGGTGCTGGCCTTGCTGAGTTCGCTGATCTTCGCCACGGCATCGTCCTGGCGGCTGAAGCGGTCGACGCAGATCGGCGCCAGGGCCACGACGACGGCGTCACGGACGGCCGAGGCCGAGTCCTTGCGCGCCGTTCCGCCGGTGATCCAGCCACCCCAGGTGAACCCGATGACCGCGCACAGCACGGCGCCGCCGACGGCGCTCCAGATCAAGGTCGAAATGTTCTTTGGCATTGCCATGGCTAAGTCCTTCCGGGGCCGGGAGGCCCCCGTCAGTCCGGCGCGCGCAGGATTGCACAGCCGGCGATGGTCAGAACGAGAAGCTCTTGAACGAGACCGGCAACTCGGGCCGGTCCAGATGCGGTCGCCTCGGTCGCGGGCGGGAGCACACACATCTCACAGCCATCGCAGGCCGACCATTTGGTGGGCGATGGTATAGACTTCGTACAGGTCGGGCGCAGAAGTGTCCAACGGGCCGGAGCGGCGATCGGGACGGGAGCGATGAAACGGGCAAACTTCCTCGCAATGCTTGCCGCGGCATTGCTCACCGGAGCGGCGGCAACTCAGGCACAGCCCAGTGGCGAGGCGGCGCAGTTCATCGCCCAGTGGCGGGCGAGCAACGCACTCTGCCGCGCCCCCGCGACGCCGGCGATCGAGGCGATCGGCGCGTGTGAGCAACGCGACACCTATTCGAAGCTGCTGTCGGCTTCGAACTATTGCTACGGACCCAACGACGGCGCGCCGGCGGGGTGGACATCGTGCGGCGGCGATCCGACGGCGGGCAAGCCCAGCGCGAAAGCACTCGAAGATGCGGTGCTGGCGCGTGCCACCGAGCGCTTCCAGAGGATGGGCGGCGTGTTCGTGTTGCCGGCCACCGTGAACGGCAGCTCGACCGCCTATTTCATCGTCGATTCGGGTGCGTCCAACGTCCAGATCCCGGCGGAACTCGCCGACGAGCTGAAGCGCAACGGCACGCTCACGGAGGCCGATTCGCTCGGCCAGCGGCGCTTTACCCTGGCCGACGGCAGCGGCCTTCAGCAGCGCATCGTGCGCCTCAGGTCGATCAGGATCGGCGAGCGCACGATGGAGAACGTCATGGCTTCCGTCAGCCCGGCACGCAGCCGGGCCCTGCTCGGGCAGAGTTTCCTGCGCCGCCTGAGTTCGTGGAAGATCGACAATGTGAAGAACTCGATAGAGTTCGAGTTCACGGGATCGTTCTAGGCCGGTCGTCCCGGGTTGGTCTTCTCAGAGTCTGACTCGAAATGAATGCAGCTAAAACAAGAGGCTATGAACAGCCCCGATAACCTCACCCTGAGGAGCATCGCGCAGCGATGCGTCTC
>JABMNB010000494.1 GCA_013205335.1 Rhodospirillales bacterium | reverse complement strand
GAGACGCATCGCTGCGCGATGCTCCTCAGGGTGAGGTTATCGGGGCTGTTCATAGCCTCTTGTTTTAGCTGCATTCATTTCCGGCCAGCCTCTCAGGATGAGGTGGTGTGTGGTGGAACGTCCGCTCAATCCCTGTAGTTCGCGGCCCGCTTCTGCAGGTTGGACATGATGGCTTCGAGCTGGTTGGGGGAGCCGATCAGCTTCTGCTGCTCGACCGATTCCATCATCAGGCCCGACGCCGCATCGGTCGCGACGGCGGCGTTGAGGAGACGCTTGTTGGCGCGCATCGCATCGGGGCTCTTGGCGGCGATCTCGCGCGCCGTCTCCAGTGCCGCGGCGCGCGGGTCGTCGACCACGCGCGTCACGAAGCCCATCTCGCGCGCCTCGACGCCGTTGAAGATGCGGCCGGTGTAGGTCAGTTCGCGCACGATGTCTTCGCGCGCCAGATGGCGCATGAGCTGGGTGCCGGCGAGGTCGGGCACCAGCCCCCACTTGATCTCCATCACCGAGAAGCGCGCGTCGGCGGTGGCGTAGCGAATGTCCGGCCCCAGCGCGATCTGGAAGCCGCCGCCGAAGGCCACGCCGTGGACGGCGGCGATCACCGGGACCGGCAGCTCGCGCCACAGCCAGGCGCACTGCTGCGGCCGGTTGGCGATGCCGTGGGTGCGCCGGGTCAGATCACGCACGCCGGGCACCGCATCGCCCTCCGCCTTCATCGCGGCAAAGCTGCCCATGTCGAGGCCGGCGCAGAAGGCCTTGCCCTCGCCCGACAGCACCACGCATCGGAGCCCCGGCATCGCGGCAAGCCTGGCGCCCGCCTCGAGGATGCCCTCGAACATCGCCGTATCCAGCGCGTTCATCTTGTCGGCGCGGATCAGGCGGACATCGGCGATGCCCTCCTTGAAGTCGATCGAAACGCGGTCCTTCATTTGTCCCTCTCCGATTGCATCCATTCGCGCAGGCGGCGCTTCACGTCCTCGGGGTCGAGGCGCTGCGGCGGCGCCAGGCTGCCATCCTCACGCTTGGGCCACATCATCACCGCGATGCCGCGCTGCACGTCGGCGAACGTGCAATCGTCCGGCAGCCGGTCGAGCAGCGCCCGGACCTGATCCTTCACATCGCCCATCGCGTCACCATCAGCCAGAGTCCCTGCGCAATGTAGACCGCGCCCAGCACCAGGATCACCCGCCGCGTCCAATGATAGAACTGCTTGTCCGACATGCGATCGAGAAAGCTGCGCGACAGGGTCGTGCCCAGCACCGCGAAGGCCGCGGCGTAGCCCATGACCAGCCACTGTTCGAGGTCGCGGCCCGCCGGGCCCTCGATCACCATCGCGAAGTAGATGACCTTGGTCAGGTGCCCCAGCACCTGCGCCGCCGCCTTGGTCGCCACGTTGACCTGCCGCGTCATGCCGGTGCGGACATAGAAGATGTCGAGCAGCGGACCGGTCACGCCCGAGACGAGCTGGATGGCGCCGCCGATCGCGCCGGCCAGGAACGCCTGCCCGCCGCGCTCGATGTTGGGCGCGATGCGCTGCGGCACGGCCAGGGCGATGAACGGCATCAGGCCGACGGCCATCAGCACCAGCGCCTTGTCGGGCACGAAATCGAAGAAGGAGAAGACGACCAGCGAGGAGACGGCGCCGGCTCCGAACTGCAGCACGACGCTCCACTTCACGTGATGGCGCCACAGCCAGGCCCGCCAGCCGTTGGCCGCGATCTGGATCACGCCATGGAACACCATGGCGACCGGCACCGGCAGGAAGACCAGCAGGAAGCCGATCAGCAGCATCCCGCCCGCCATGCCGAAGATGCCGGAGACGAACGAGGTCACGACGGCCACGACCGCGAGTGCCGCCATTACGGGGAGCGAGAACATCGGCAGCGGGCGTAGCGCAGCGTGCAGACCGTGTCGAGGATGGGCTAGGGTGCCGGCCATGACCGACACAGATCTTCTCTTCACCCCGGCCGTGCAGGCCGCCGCCCTCATCCGCACGAAGAAGCTTTCACCCGTCGACTATGTCGACGCGGTCCTGAAGGCCACGGAGCGCGCCAACCCCAGAATCAACTGCTTCCGCGAAGTCATGGCCGACGAAGCTCGCCGCGATGCGAAGAAGGCCGAGGAAGCCGTCACCCGCGGTGAGAATCTGGGGCCGCTGCACGGCATTCCGATCAGCGTGAAGGACCTCGTCGACGTCGAGGGCGTGCCGACGCGCCACGGCTCGGCGATCTTCGAGGGCAACGGACCGGCGGCGGCCGACGATCTGCTGGTGCAGCGCCTGCGTGCCGCGGGCGCCATCATCATAGCCAAGGCGACGACCCCGGAATTCGGCGTGAAGGGCCTGACCGACGGCCCGTTTGGCGTCACGCGCAATCCGTGGAACCTCGAACGCACGCCGGGCGGTTCGAGCGGTGGCGGTGCAGCCGCGGTGGCTGCCGGCCTCGGGCCGCTGTCGCTCGGCACCGACGGTGCCGGCTCGGTGCGCGGCCCGGCCTCCTGCTCGGGGCTGGTCGGTCTCAAGCCGACCCTGGGCGCCGTGCCCTGCGACACGACGCGCGACGCTTACGGCAACAACATCTATGCCGGCCCGCTGGCGCGATCCGTGACCGACGCCGCCATCATGCATTCGGTGCTGGTCGGCCCCAGCGACAAGGATCCGTGGACGCTGAGCGGCCCGTCGCAGAAGCCGCTGTCGCCCAAGCTGGCCGGCAGCGACCTCGCCGCCGTGCGCATCGGCTACATCGAACTCACCGCCAATCCGCGGCTCGCCGCCGACGTGCGCGTCAACACGCGCGCCGCGCTCGCGACCTGGGAGGCGATGGGCGCCGAGGTCGAGGAAGTGACCGACAAGATCGACTGGATCGAATACGAGGGCCGCGTTCTCTACCAGGCCAACTTCGCCGTGTTCTGCGCGCAGTACCTGCCGAAATGGCAGAACCAGATGGACCCGGTGACGCTGGCGTTCATGGAGCGCGGCGCCAGGTTCACGCTGGCCGACTTCCGCAACGCCCAGTTCGCGCGCACCACGCTGTTCCGCAAGATCCAGTCGCTGTTCGAGCGCTACGACTTCCTGGTGATGCCGACCAACGCGCGCACCGCGCTCGACGTGACACACGACGCGGCCAACGACGAGGTCGTGATCGATGGCGTGAAGTGCGGCATCACCCGCCAGGGCTGGACCTCCTACCAGTACCCGTTCAACCTGACCGGCCATCCCGCCTGCGCCTATCCGTCGGGCTTCGGCACTGACGGCCTGCCGACCTCGGTGCAGGTCGTGGGCAAGTGGGGCGCGGAGACCGACGTGCTGCGGCTGGGAGCCCTGCTCGAAGCTGCGCGGCCGTGGGCGCAGCACCGGCCGCCGGCGCTCTGAGAAGCCGCTACGCGGGCAGCGCGGGCGTCGGCCCTTTGCGCTGCAATGGACGTTCTTCTAGGCTCCTCCCAATCATAAACAGGAGGAAGCTCATGCGTCTGATAGCGGTTTTAGGGGCCCTTTTCGGCCTCGCTCTCGGGTCTGGAACGGCCCTGGCCCAGACTTTCGACAAGCCGGTCAAGATCATGGCGCCCTATGCGCCGGGCGGGAACATCGACGTCACCGCGCGCATCATCGCCGACAAGCTGCGCGAGGTTCTGGGCACCACCGTCATCGTCGAGAACAAGGCCGGCGCCAGCGGCATGATCGGCAGCGACATCGTCGCCCGCGCCGCGCCCGACGGGACCACCCTGCTGGTCTCGGCCAACTCGCTGGTCGCGGTGCCGGCCATCTACGGCAACGCGCCCTACGACTGGCGCACCGCCTTCACCCCGATCAGCCATATCCAGCGCGTGCCGGCCGTCCTCGTCGTGCCGCCCAACTCGCCGATCAAGACCTTGGCCGACTTCATTGCACTGGGGAAGGACGGCAAGTTCGCGGTGGCCGATTCCGGCATCGGCACCACCAACCATCTGGCCATCGAGCTGATCGGCGAAGCCACCAACTCGAAGTACACGCTGATCCACTACAAGGGGTCGGGCGCCGCCATGATCGACGTGATGGCGGGCCAGGTGCCGGCCCAGGTCGACCAGCTCAACGCCGCCCTCGGCAACATCAAGTCGGGCAAGCTGCGCGCCATCGCCGTGTCGTCCGACAAGCGCGTGCCGCAGCTTCCCGACGTGCCGACCATGAAGGAAAGCGGCGTGAAGGGCCTCGAGAACTTCACCTTCTCGACCTTCACCGCCCTGTTCGGGCCCGCCAAGATGCCGCCCGACGTGGTCGCGAGGATCAACGAGGCGATGGTCAAGGTCCTCAAGGATCCCGCCGTCGTCGCCCGCTTCGCCGAACTCACGGCCGAGGCCTATCCGACCACGCCGCAGGAAACCGCGGCCATGTTCGACGCCGAGGACAAGATGGTCGTCCCGCTCATCCAGAAGCTGAAGATCAAACCGGAGTAAACAGATCGATGTCCCTGTTGCCGGCCACCATCACGCCCATCGTCCTGTTGCTGGTCTCCAACGTCTTCATGACGTTCGCGTGGTACGGGCACCTGAAGTTCACCGACAAGCCGCTGTGGCTGGTGGTGGTGGCAAGCTGGGGCATCGCCTTCGTCGAATACTGCTTTGCCGTTCCGGCCAACCGCTACGGCCATGGGATCTATTCCGCGGCCGAACTCAAGACCATGCAGGAGGTGATCACGCTGACCGTGTTTGCCGCCTTCTCGGTCCTCTATCTCGGCGAACGCATCACCTCGAACCATCTCGTGGGCTTCGCCCTGATCTGCGGCGGCGCCTTCTTCATCTTCAAGGGACCGCTGCCGTCCTGGTGAGCCCGTGCCGTCCTGGTAGCGGGCCGCCGATCTCGAGTCTTTCCGACGTAAATCGGACCGCCAGAGTTCGGGATCAATCGCTTCCCCATTCAAAATGGGGGGGGGAAGTGCCCCGTCATACGGGGTGATGGGGTCATGCTCGTCGGCCACACGCACCTTCTGACCCCTCCGTCGTCGTGAGACGACGAAACCTCTCCATTTGAATGGTGAGGAAGTTGATTCCAATTCGGCCGCAAGGACTCTAACGCCTGGCCGGCGCCGCGCAGGATCGCCTGCCTGGCCCGCCGCCTCGATCAGCCGGCCCGCCGACTGCCATTCGCCGGCCGTCCTGGCGTCAGGCTTGCCCAGCCCGTGGCGGACGGTGCGCGCTGCAGCTTCGGGGGCCCGGCCATCGTCATCCTCCGCCAAACGCGACGGCGATGCGATAGGTGAGGAAGGCCGCCCCGTAGGCCAGCGCCAGCATGTAGAAGAACGTCACCCACAGCCATCGCCAGCCGCCGGTCTCGCGGCGGATGACGGCCAGGGTCGGCGCGCATTGCGGCGCGTAGACGTACCAGGCGAGGAAGGCCAGTGCCGTGGCGAGGCTCCACTGGGAACCGAGGGTCTCGGCAATCTTGTCGCTGGCCTCCTCGCCGCCGCTGATCGCGTAGATGGTGCCGAGCGAACCGACCGCGACCTCGCGCGCCGCCATGCCGGGAATCAGCGCGACGTTGATCTGCCAGTTGAACCCCAGCGGCGCGGTCAGCGGCTGGATCGCCGTCCCGATCCGGGCGGCCAGGCTGTAGTTGATCGCGGGCTCCGTCGTGCCTTCGGGGGGCTGCGGGAACGTGGCCAGCACCCAGATCAGGATCATCATCGACAGGATGATGGTGCCCGCCCGCTTGAGGAAGATGGTGGCGCGCATCCACAGGCCGATGGCGACGCTCTTGATCTGCGGCAGCTTGTAGTCGGGCAGCTCGAGCATGAACGGCTCGCCGGGCTTGCCGCGCCAGATCAGGCGCTTGACCACGAACGACACGGCGAGCGCGCTGGCGATGCCCACCGTGTAGAGGCCGAACATCACCAGCCCCTGCAGGCCGACGAAACCCCAGACCTCGCGGTCGGGAATGAACGCGCCGATGATCAGCGTATAGACCGGGATGCGCGCCGAGCAGGTCATCAGCGGCGCCACCAGGATGGTGGTGAGGCGGTCGCGCCTGTCGTCGATCACGCGCGTCGCCATGATGCCGGGGATGGCGCAGGCGAAGGACGACAGGAGTGGGATGAAGGCGCGCCCATGCAGGCCGGCGCCGCCCATGATGCGATCCATCAGGAAGGCAGCGCGCGCCATGTAGCCGAGGTCCTCGAGCAGGAGGATGAAGAAGAACAGGATGACGATCTGCGGCAGGAAGGCGACCACCGCTCCGACCCCGCCGATCACCCCTTCGACCAGCAAATCGCGCACGAAACCGTCGGCCAGCTCCGCGATCACGACGT
>JABMNB010000493.1 GCA_013205335.1 Rhodospirillales bacterium | reverse complement strand
GCACGTTTCAGTGATCGTCACGCTCGTCGTGCGCTGGCTGAACGCCGAGTGTCATCGCGCCCATCTTCTCGCGGCTTGAGCAGTGTCCGTCGCCTTGACCTGGCGGTCGGTCAGTAAGCAGCCTCCAGCAGCTGCTGCGCTGCGGCAATACGCTCGCTATCAGATCGGACGCCGGCGTTGGCGTTGAAGTTCTTTACCGTCTGTCCTGCGATCAGGGGGATCGCCGATCGTGGGATATTCAGTTCGCTGAGACGAACCGGCATTCCCACGCTGCGGTACAGTCGTTCCAGCTCATCGGCGATAGCCAGCCTGATCGGCTTGGGGTCGCGATTGAGGCCGAGGGCTTCGGCGACCACCTGCGCCGCGGCCGCGTCATCGTCTTGTGACAACCGGATCCTGGTGGCGTGGATGGTGGAGATCGACTCGCCCTGACCGACATGCGGGAACTGCACATGCAGGGCGGTGGAGACGGCGTAGTCTCCGCCAAAGGAAGAACTCGCGCCCATGCGGGACCCATCATCCTCGGCACGGTTCTGAAGGAATGCCGCTACGCAGAGATCGGCACGCGAGGCTGCATCGTCGCGATTCTCGGCAAGGCCGGAATAGGCGCGAAAGGCGAGACGGAAAGCCTGAAGGCGATCGCCTTCGACCAGTGGATTGGATTCGGCAGCAGCGATCGATCCGACAAGACTGGAGAAGACCGTGGTGGCGGTCGACCGGTGGGACGAAGATGGCGTCGTCATCAGGACGTCGTAATCCAGCAGGATTGCCTGCGGCCGGGTCTTGGGGTCGAAGTACTCCATTCGATGATCCAGATCGGCATTCTTCAGTCCCGTTCCCGCGCGGTTCATCGCGCTGGTGGGGGTCGTCGGGATGTTGACGATGGGGATCTTCGGCGCGGCCAGGCGTGGGCTGTAGGCCGGCTTGTCGGCCGGGTACTGCGTCATGAGCTCGAATGGATCGCGATCTTCTCCGAGGAAGATGGCGACAGCCCGCGTGGCGACCAGCACGCTTCCGCCACCGACGGCGATGAGGAGGTCGGCATTGGCCTCGCGAGCGGCATCCCGGGCGGCGCAGACGTTGGGATAGGGGCAGTCCTTTTCGATCTGGTCGAAGACGCCGGCGAAAGTCGGCCCCAGAGCCTTTTCGATACGGCGAACGGTGTCGGTTCGCCCGTTGATCGACGGCGAGCAGATGACGAAGGCGCGTTTGGCGCCGGCGCGAGCGGCGACCTCCTTGAGGGAACCCTCGAGGACGTTCGTTCCGCAATACAGACGCCAGCTATGGCCCGAGGCGCGAAAGCTCACTGGATTTCCTCCTGATTTTCAGAGTGTCTTGATAGGACACTTGCTGCCTGGATAGCACTATTATCGCCGGCCACGGCGGCATCGCGCTATAGTGGCAGTGTTTGTTGTGCGAGGAGTGGGGTCCAGTGGCATCGCCGTCGTCTGTCGCCGTCATGAGCGGTCTCGCCCTCGAGGTGGCCGTCAATCGCTGGCTGAAGCCGGCCTTCGAGGCCGCATCGCCCTTTCGCCTGGAGATCGACTGGCGTCCGACCACGGCCATCATGAAGTCGATCGCCGAAGGGCAGCGCGCCGACGTCGTCATCGCCATCGACGGCGCCATGGACAAGCTCTGCGCCGACCGCATCGTGCGTCCCGAGACCCGCGTCTGTCTCGCCGATTCGATCCTGGGCGTCGGCGTCCGCGAGGGCGCGCCGAAACCCGACGTCTCGACGGTCGAGGCGTTCAAGCGGGCGCTGGTGGCTGCGAGGGCGGTGGCCTACTCGCGGGCGGGCGCGAGCGGCATCTACTTCACCGCGCTGGTCGAGCGGCTGGGCATTGCCGCAGAGGTCAACGCGCGCGCCGTCACGATCCCGATGGGCTTCACCGGCGAGAAGGTCGCGAGCGGCGAGGCCGACATTGCGATCCAGCAGGTGAGCGAACTGATGTCGGTCCCCGGCGTCGCCGTCGCCGGTCCGTTTCCCCCGGAGGTCCAGACCATTTCTACCTTCGATGCCGCCATCTTTGCCGATGCCGCGAACCCCGAAGGTGCCGCCGCGTGGATGGCGCTGCTGGCCTCGCCCGCCGCGGCGAAGGCCTATGGCGATGGTGGTCTGGTATCCCGCCTGCCGCGGTCCTGAAATCGCTCTCCTTTCGAAAGACCGGCCGCATGTCGAAGAAGCCCCGAATCGTCCTCCTGCATGGCACGCCCGTCGCCGTGGAACCCATCCAGCGCGCCTTCGCCACGCGTTGGCCCGAGGCCGAGATCGTCGATCTGCTCGACTCCTCGCTGTCGGTCGATCGCGCCAAGGACCATGACCTGACGCCGCGCATGTTCGAGCGCTTCGTCGAGCTCGGCGGCTACGCGCATCGCATCGGGGCCGAGGCGATCCTCGTCACCTGCTCGGCGTTCGGGCCGGCGATCGAGCGCATGGCACGGCAACTGCCGGTGCCCGTGCTGAAGCCCAACGAGGCGATGTTCCGGGAGGCGATCGGCCGGGGGCGGCGGATAGGCATGCTCGCGACCTTCGCGCCGTCGGTGCTGACCATGACGGAGGAGTTCGAGCAGTTCGTCGCCGAGGCAGGCGCGCAGGCGACGCTCGAGACGATCGTCGTCGAGGGGGCCATGGACGCCTTGCGCAAGGGCGACGCCGACCGGCACAACGCGCTGATCGCCGCGCGGGCGCCCGAGCTCGCGCACTGCGACGCCATCATGCTCGCGCACTTCTCGACGTCGCGTGCGCTGGCGGCCGTCACCGCCGCGGTCGCGACACCGGTACTCACCGCGCCCGACGCCGCGGTCGACCGCATCAGGGCCGCCATCGCGGGCTGACGCCGGGCCGAGCTTAAGCTCGGCCGCATGAGCGGCAGGACATTGCGCAGCAATGTCCGGGAGCGTCGAAGGCCCTCTCGACCGCCCCGGCCCTCTCGCCTAGAGAGAAACCCACGAACCAGGAG
>JABMNB010000492.1 GCA_013205335.1 Rhodospirillales bacterium | reverse complement strand
GGCCACGTCTCGATGCGGCAACGGCATGAAGCCTCGGCGGGAAATGGCCGTGATCTTCCCGCGATGTCCGCGCGAGTGAAGGTCGAGCACGACGTCGACCATCGTCAGGCCCGTCCCCATCAGGACGACGCTATCGTCTTTCCCGATATGCGACAGCCCGCCGCTCCACGGATTGGCAATATAATGCGTCTCTCCGGCGTCGCCCGTCTGTGGCTTCACCGGAAGGGCTGGCGGAAAGTTCCCGACGCACAGCGCCAGGCGATCCACGGCATGCCGTGTGCCGTCGGCTGTCTGCAGCTCGACCGAATTTGTCCCGGCAGTCAGGCTGACCACTTCAGCGTCGACGCCGATCATTGATGAGGCGGGATGTGCGGCCAGACACGCCGACAAGGTCGACCGAAGATACTGACCGTAAAGCCCGCGTGACACGAAGGGACCGCGGGGTTCGGTTCCCGACGCCTGCGGGCAACCCTCCAGCCACTTGATGAAATGTTCCGGGCGCGAATCGTAAGCGCTCATGTTGCCGACACGAACATTCAGCAGATGCTTGTCGTTGGGTGTCGAGTAGGCCACCCCGCTGCCGAATGCCGCCGCGCGATCGAACAGGAGAATGCGCACCGGTACCTGTGACTGCTCGATCAGGTGAACGGCCAGCATCGTGCCGGTGAAACCTCCGCCGACGATGCCGAATGTGGGACGCTTGTCGTCGGTCACTTTTCACCCCGCAGGTGTGGCGTTGTCGTGCATGCAGATCTCGGCATGGCGTTCCTCTGTCAGCGTGCTGGAAACAACCGCATCGTGAGCAGATTGAGATGGAGCTCTTCGCCCTTGAGCACGGCATGCTCGAGCGGAAGCGTCACCTCGACCGACGGCAGGCCGTCCTCGAGAATTAGCTCGGCCCGCCGGGCCGAACCGACGCGACGCGTGCCCACGACCTTGCCGGTGAAGGTGCCGTGGCCGGTCGAATGGGCCAGCGTGAGGTCATAGGGGCGAATGAACAGCTCGGCGGGCCCAGCAGGAAACTGGAACGGCGCCGGCACCTTGCCCCGCCCGAGGCTGATCCACCCTGCCTCGACGCTCACCGACAGACGGACCGCATCGCCGACGAAGCCGGCCACGAAGGGCGTCGCGGGATGATCGAGGATATCGTCTGCGCCACCGAGTTGCTCGAGGCGCCCGCGATTGAGGATCGCGACGCGATCAGCCAGTTCGAGCGCCTCTTCCTGATCGTGCGTTACGAACAGCGTGGTGTGGCCGGTGCGATCATGCAGTTCGCGCAGCCACCGGCGAAGGTCGCGGCGGACCTGTGCGTCGAGCGCACCGAACGGCTCATCGAGCAGAAGCACCCGCGGCTCCACGGCGAGTGCGCGGGCAAGCGCGACGCGCTGGCGCTGGCCGCCCGACAGCTGCGCCGGGTAGCGCTTGCCAAGTCCTGGAAGCTGCACCAGTTCCAGCAGATCCTCGGCCCGCTTGCGGATTTCCGCGCCGGAGGGCCGCAGGCGGCGCGGCCGGACATGCAGCCCATAGGCCACGTTCTCGGCGACGCTCATGTGTTTGAACAGCGCGTAGTGCTGGAACATGAAGCCGACGCGCCGCTCCCGAACCGGGAGATGCGTCGCGTCCTCGTCGCCGAACAGGATGCGGCCGGCCGTCGGGGTTTCCAGGCCGGCGAACAGGCGCAGCAACGTCGTCTTGCCCGACCCGGACGGCCCGAGCAGCGCCATCAACTCGCCCGGCTTCACCTGCAGGTCGATGCCGTTGACGGCGACGACGCCCAGGAACGACTTGGCCAGCCCCTCCGCGGTGATGGCGATCGGCTTGCCGCTGAAATCGAACGTTGTGTCTGTCATGTCAGTGACGTCGCCCAGTTGAGAGGCCTTCCGCATGTCGCCATTCCAGGATTGACTTTGCGACAAGGGTGACGAGGGCCAGGCCGGCCAGCAGGGCGGAGACCGCGAACGCACCGACGAAATTATACTCGTTGTAGAGAATCTCGACCTGGAGCGGCATCGTGTTGGTGAGGCCCCGGATGTGGCCGGACACGACCGACACGGCACCGAATTCGCCCATGGCGCGCGCGTTGCACAGCAGCACGCCATACAACAGCGCCCAACGCACGTTCGGCAGGGTGACGGTCATGAACGTCCGCAGTCCCGACGCCCCGAGCGTGAGGGCGGCCTCCTCCTCCGATGTCCCCTGTTCCTGCATCAGCGGAATGAGCTCGCGGGCGATGAAGGGAAAGGTGACGAAAATGGTGGCGAGCACGATGCCCGGCACAGCGAAGATGATCTTGATATCCCACGCGTCGAGCGCTGAGCCGAAGACACCCTGCGCGCCAAACAGCAGCACGAAGGTCAATCCCGACACGACGGGCGAGACCGAGAACGGCAGGTCGATGAGGCTGATCAGCAGACTCTTGCCGCGAAACTCGAACTTGGCGATCGCCCAGGCCGCGGCCAAACCAAACACGAGGTTGAGCGGCACCGTGATGGCGGCGACGATGAGCGTCAGGTAGATCGCCGCGAGTGTATCCTCGTCGGCATAGGTAGCGAGAAGCGGCTCGATGCCCCGGTGCAGCGCTTCGATGAAGACGGCCACCAACGGCAGGACCAGGAACAACGCCAGGAACGCCACCGCGGCGGCGATCAACAACCACTGCAGCGGCCGGCTCTCGGTGAGTGCCGTCTCACGCACCTTCGTACCTCCTCCGACTCAAGGCCTGGACGGAATTGATGATGAGCAGCGCGACGAAGGAGATTGTCAGCATCACGACGGCAATCGCCGATGCCCCGGCATAGTCGAACTCCTCGAGGCGGGTCACAATCAGCAGCGGCGCGATCTCGGACACGAAGGGAATGTTGCCGGCGATGAAGATCACCGAACCGTACTCTCCGACTGCTCGGGCAAAAGCCAGGGCGACGCCTGTCACCAGCGCGGGAACGAGGGCCGGCAGCACAACCCGAAAGACGGTCTGCAGGCGCGTGGCGCCCAGGGTCGCCGACGCTTCCTCGACCTCGCGTTCAAAATCCTGCAACACGGGCTGCACTGTGCGCACGACAAATGGCAAGCCGATGAACACGAGAGCGATGAAGATACCCAGCGGCGTAAACGCGATCTTGATGCCCCACGGCGCAAATAGCGCGCCGATCCACCCGTTGGGCGCATAGAGCGCCGCGAGCGCGATACCCGCCACCGCAGTTGGGAGGGCAAACGGCAGGTCCACGGCGGCGTCGAGGAGGCGCCGCCCGGGGAAGTCGTACCGGACAAGCACCCAGGCGACCAGCGTGCCGAAGAAGGCGTTGAGCAGGGCCGCCAGCGCCGAGGTCATGAAGCTGACTTCAAGCGCAGCCATGACGCGCGGCGTGGTCGCGACCTTCCAGATTCCATCGAGCCCGAGGGCGCTCGCCCGCCACACCAGCACGACCAGCGGCAGCAAGACGATCAGGGAAAGGTAGGTCGTCGCGAATCCCAGCGTGATACCGAAGCCAGGCAGGGCACTCGGTCTCACGAAGGTGAAACGTTGGCCCGTCACCTTAGAAACCGTCACCGAGAAGCCTTGCCCGACGGCTTGTAGATCTGATCGAAGATGGCGCCGTCGGCGAAATGCTCAGCTTGCGCTTTCTTCCAACCGCCGAAAACCTGGTCGATTGTCACCAGCTTGATCTTGGGGAAGCGGGCCAGATCAGCTGGATCCGCATCCTCCGACTTGAAAGGCCGGTAGAAGTTCCGGGCGATGATCTTCTGGCCCGGCGCCGAATAGAGGAAGTTGAGATAGGCCTCCGCCGCCTTTCGGGTGCCGCGCTTGTCGACAACGGCATCCACGACGGCCACCGGCGGTTCCGCCAGTATCGACAAGGAAGGCACCACGATGTCGAACTTGTCGGCGCCGAATTCCTGCAGGGCCAGAAAGGCCTCGTTCTCCCACGAAATCAGAACGTCGCCGACGGCGCGCTGCGCGAAGGTCGTGGTCGAACCACGCGCGCCGGAATCGAGCACCGGTACATTCCTGAAAATGGCCTCGACGAGTTTGCGGGCGGCCGCCTGGTCGCCCTTCGTCCGCTCGAGCTCATCGGCCCAGGCCGCGAGATAGTTCCAACGCGCGCCTCCCGACGTCTTCGGGTTGGGCGTGACGACAGACACGCCGGGCCTGGCGAGGTCCGACCACTCCTTGATGCCCTTGGGATTGCCCTTGCGAACGACGAACACGATCGTCGATGTGTAGGGGCAGGAATTTTTGGGAAGGCGCGACTGCCAGTTCTCAGGCAAACGCCTCGACTCGCGGGCGATCGCATCGATGTCACCCGCCAGAGCGAGGGTCACGACATCGGCTTCAAGACCATCGATTACCGAGCGTGCCTGCCGGCCGGATCCGCCATGGGACGTCCGGATCGTCGCCTTCTGGCCCGTGCTGCGTCGCCATTCACCGGCGAAAGCGTCGTTCACCGCGCGATAGAGTTCGCGCGTCGGATCATAGGAAACGTTGGTCAGAACCACAGTGGCTGGGGTCTGACCGAACGTTGGCCAGGAGGCAGTCAACGCGCTCAGCGCTGCGCCTGCTGCGAGAAAAGTACGACGGTGCAAGCCCATCATCATGCCTCCTACAGTCAGTCGAATGGCTGGATCAAAGCAGACTTCCAAATCGCTCTTTATTTCTCGACTAGTTCAGTAGAGATTGTCAACCCCCGGCCTGAGGACAATCGGAGTTGTGTCCACGCCGTTGCGATCAGACGGAAAGGCCGTCCCGCGTTTTTGTCGTTTTCTTCGCCATTCGCTTCCGGCGCACGTCGCGTCCCGTCATGGCATCCAGAAGACTCGTGTTGTCGAGGATGTCCCGGCTCGACTCCGCGACATGCGCAAACACGTGTCGAATCTCACAGGTCGCCTCGTCCAGACAATCCGCGCACCGCCGATAGGAAATCTTCGACAGACACGGCAACAGGGCGATCGGCCCGTCGACGATCCGAAGAACCTCTCCGAACATGATCTGCGAAGGCTGCTTGTTGAGCTGATACCCCCCGAACTTGCCACGCTTGCTACGCAAGAGGTCGTGGTGCTTGAGATCAAGCAGTATCTGTTCCAGGAACTTCTTGGGAATTGAGCAGGACTTCGACAGGTCGGAAATCATGACGGCGCGATCGGGATCCGCCTGGGCCAGGGCCATGAGAGCTCTGAGCGCATACCTTGCCCGTTGAGAGATCATTTCAAGCCCCGTTGTTGGATCAGAGCCTCACGCGGGCGCGGTCAACGACCACCCGATGCGGCTCACGTCACGGTTGTTTTTAAAGCAGGGTCCGGCGTTCTTCGAAGCGATTAACTTCTTCGAAGCAATAACATTCAATATGGCGTTGTCGTGAATAGCCTCGGTCGGCACCTTCTTCGCCCCGCGGTTCTCTTCCTGCTAGGCTGTACAGCGTGGTCTCGCCGGTCCCGTACCGACGGCGGGCGCTCCGCTTCGCGCCGGCCTGGCAGAGTTGAAGGATCTCGATAGCCTGCTCTTCGCTGAATCACCTCTGGTTCAGGTCCGCTCTCCTCGAACGGGCTCCAGTCCACTCCGCGAGAGTTGATGAGGACCTGGTCACGTGAGGTCGGCGAGTTCGAAAGCACCACGTTGCAAGCTCATCGCCAAGCTTGCCATGGCGATCTCAAGGATCCAGCTTTGGCTCGTCCGCAGCTTCAGCATCCAGTCGAGCAATGAGCTTGTTACGCTCGACCAGTGCGGCCTGTCGCTCCGTCTTAAGTTCCGCATTGCGACGTGCGATGAATCTACGTCGCCGCCTTATAAGGCCACGTTGCTTTTCGTCGGGAACCGGCTCAGTCTCCAACTCGACTTTCAAGGCGTCAGCCTCTGCGGCCATTGCCTTCAGGCGCGAGCCTATCTCGATCAGCTTGTCCTCAAAATAATGACGCTCCGCCAAAAGTGTCTTTCTATCCATCGAGTTCACCACCAAATCCAAGGCACCTCGAATAATAGCGCCGC
>JABMNB010000491.1 GCA_013205335.1 Rhodospirillales bacterium | reverse complement strand
TGCGGTCAGGGACGGCGATCATTATATCGTCAACGGCCAGAAGACGTGGACGACGCTGGGCCAATTCGCGAACATGATCTTCTGTCTCGTCCGCACCGACCCCGCGGCCAAGAAGCAGGAGGGCATCTCCTTCCTGCTGATCGACATGAAGACGCCGGGTATCACGCTCGACCCGATCTATCTGGTCGACGGCACGCGCACGCCGATGCGCCACGAGGTCAACCAGGTCTTCTTCACCGACGTGAAGGTGCCGGTCGAGAACCTCGTCGGCGAGGAGAACAAGGGCTGGACCTACGCCAAGTACCTGCTCGAGTTCGAGCGCGGCGGCCAGGCGTTCGGGCCGCGCCTGCGCAAGGCCTTCCGCCATCTCGAGACCCTGTCGAAGACGCAGATGACCGAGGGCGAGCCGTTGTCGGCCGACCCGAACTGGCGCGAAAAGATGGCCGCGGTCGAGATGGAGATCGACGCCGTCGAGATGAACGAGCTGATGTTCTATTCGAGCCTCAAGACGGGCGACGCGCCGGGCAACATGGGCTCGGTCGTCAAGATGCGCGGCACCGAGGTAGGCCAGAAGGTGACCGAGCTCGCGGTCGACGCGGTCGGCTGGTACGGCACGCCGTTCACCGAGCTGCGCAACTACGACAGCAACGTCGTGCCGGTCGGCGGCGAGTATGTCGATGACGTCGCGCCGCGCTACTTCAACACCCGCAAGACCACGATCTACGGCGGCTCGTCGGAAGTGCAGCGCAATGTGCTGGCCAAGGCGATGCTCGGCCTCTAGGGCGGGGGTCGCGTGAGCGCGCCGAAGAGGGCGGTCTTCTATGCGATTCTGGCGGCAATCGTCTTGGTCGCGCTGGAGATCGGCGCCTCGGCGTTCCTCTACGTCGTCAACAAGGACAGGATCGCCGCTCTGCCGGGGCCGCCGTCGGAGCCCGCGATCCTGCTGGCGCTGCGGACCGGGCTGAGCTGGCTGCTTCCGGGATCGTTTCCCGATCCGGCGACCTACAGGCGCATGACGCGGCTGCCGGCCGGCTTCTTCGCCGAGGATGCCGAACAGGGATATCGCGCCAATCCCGGCCGATACGTCTTCCGCTACAGCGGCATGCGGCAGGGAAAGGTCGAGCATCTCGACGCCGTGATGACGATCAACCCGGACGGAACGAGGTTCACCGGCAACGCGCCGGCCGACGCGGCACGCCGGATCTTCGTGCTGGGCGATTCCTATGTCTTCGGCGACGGCGTCAACGACCAGCAGACCTTCGCCTTCCTGCTGCAGACGGAATTTCCCGGCGCCTCCGTGCAGCTCCATGCGCTGGCCGGTTACTCCTGGGCCAATGCGCTGGTCACGATGCAGCGGATCAAAGACCAGATCCGCCCCGGCGACGTCATCGTCCTGGGCTATGCCCAGTACTACAAGGAACGCCATGTGGCGGCGCCGTCGCGGCTGCGCAGCATCCGCGACTGGATGGCCTCGACCTTTCCCGAGGTCGAACTCGACCCGAAGGACAGGATGATCCGCGCGCGGCTCGACACGAGCAATCGCCTGGTGCTCGACACGATCCCGATGCACTGCAAAATCGATCCGGCCTATTGCGCAGGGTCGGAGCCTGCGCCGGAGTATGTGGACAGGGTGTCGAGCGAACTCTTGCAAGCCATTGCGGCGACCACCCGCGAGCAGATCCACCTGCTGCACATGTTCGGCCCGAAGAACGATCCCGTGCTCCAGAACCTGCCGAGTAATGTCGAGATCGTTGCCGCGACACCGCAGGACTTCACCTATGTCATGCAGGACAACATCATGGGCCTCGACGATCATGGCGGGCCCTACTGGCACTACGCCATGTACTCGAAGTTGAAGCCGGTCATCGCCGCACGGCGATGACGCCCTCGGTTCGCGCCCGCACTTCCGGCGTGGCGAGGCAGGAGGCCAGCGCCTCGTAGCCCGGCGTGCCGGGATAGGGCGCGACGCGGAACGGCGGCGCATGATTGGCCGGACAGAAGAGCACCGTCTCGTCGGGGCCGAGCGCATCGAGATCGAGGATCGATGAGGAGCGCGTCATCACGAACAGCGGCGGCGCGCCGGGGCCACGGCGGCGCAGATGGGCGATCAGCGCTTCCTGAGTGGCTCTGTCCAGTCCCTGCTCGACGAGATCGACGATGACGGGCGTTGGCGTTTCGAGGCCGGTGAGAAGGGCTCTGAGCGCCGGCGTGTCGGTCGCGCCGTCCTGTACGAGCAGGGCGACCGTCGGCTCGATCTTCGACATCAGCGACGGATCGGCCGCGCGTTCGAGGCCGAGGAAGGCGCCGTCGAGTTCGTCGGCAATCCGCATCGCCAGCCGTGTCTTGCCGCTGCCCAGAGGGCCGGTGATGTAGGTGAGGGGACGGATGTCCCGCAGTTCGAAGGGTTCGCCGCCCCACGGCCACGGCAGCGCGAACGTGACGTGGAGCCCGGGCTTAAGGACCAACATGCGGGCGAGGTCGGAAGCGCTCGGCGCGCCGCCGTGGGCGAGGTCGCCTCGTAGCGCCCGCACACCGTCCATGGCCGCGACCACCTCGCGCAGCCGCGCCTCGAGCGACGCCTGGTGGGCGGCCAGCGCCGGCTCCAGCCCGCTTGCATCGCCCTTGAGGATGCGCGCGACCTGGGCCAAGCTGAAACCCAGCGCCCGCAGGGCCACGATCTCAGAGGCGCGCTCCAGATCCTCCGGCCCGTAGGCCCGCCACCCTGCGTCGGAGCGCATTGGTGAGAGCAGGCCGCGCTGTTCGTAGAGGCGCAGCGCCTTGATGGAAATGCCGAGATGCCGGGCGGCGTCGGATGCGTTCAGGAATTGACTCACGATCGACCTCATATGGTGTTGACCGCTCGCCTTATGAGGGCGGTCCCAAGGGCCGGGTCAACACGCTTTTCCATCCACGGTCACTCCTGCGTCGCGTAAGAACGGCGTAGTCTCCTCCTCGGATGACGGAGGGAATCGCATGGACTACCGCAATCTCGGCGGTGCTGGCCTGAAAGTCTCGGAGATCTGCCTCGGCACCATGACCTTCGGCAACGGCGCCGACCAGGATGGGTCCACGGCGATGGTGAACGCGGCACTCGACGCGGGCGTCACCTTCTTCGACACGGCGAATTCCTATGTGGGCGGCACGTCGGAGACGATGCTGGGCGTGGCGCTGAAGGGGAAGCGCGAGGACGCCGTCATCGCCTCCAAGTTCTTCAATCCGATGGGCGGCCGGCCCAACGATTCGGGCATGTCGCGGCTGCACATCAAGCAGCAGATCGAGGGCTCGCTGAAGCGCCTGCAGACCGATTACATCGACATCTACTACATCCACCATGTCGACCATCAGACACCGCTGGAAGAGATGCTGCGCGCGCTCGACGATCTCGTGCGCGACGGCAAGATCCTCTACACGGCCTGTTCGAACTTCGAGGCCTGGCGCCTGATGGAGGCGCTGTGGCTCAGCGACACCAAAGGCTGGGAACGCTTCGCGGCCTATCAGCCGCAGTACAGCCTCGTGGTGCGCGACATCGACGAGGAGATCGTGCCGGCGCTCCAGCTCAAGGGTCTGGGCTGCGTTGCCTGGTCGCCGCTGGGCAGCGGCTATCTCGCCGGCAAGTACACGCCGGGCACTCTCGAGGTGCAGGGCAGCCGTTCGGCCGAGGGCTGGGGCTTCCAGAGCAAATTCTTCGCGCCCAACCACGGCGAGATCCTGCAGACGCTGCTCGACACGGCGAAGCAACTCGGCAAGCCGCCTGCCGAGGTGGCTCTGCGCTGGGTGATGGACCAGCCGTTCATGACCAGCGCCATCGTCGGCGCGCGCAACGTCGAGCAGCTCGGCGAGACGCTGAAGGCCGGCGGCTGGCGTCTCCCCGCGGAGGCGTTGGCCAATCTCGATAAGGTCTCGGCCCAGCCGCACCGATACCCGCGCGCCTTCGAGGACCCGATGCCTCAGCGCCGCGCGAGCGCGCTGAAAATGCCGGGCCGAAAGCCGGACCAATGACCTGATACTGGCGACGCGGGCAACGGTCGAGGTCAGCGTTTCCGCGAGGCCTCGCGCTGACGCCCCGCGAGCGGCTCATTACGTTCGTTGAGGTACTGGACGTTGCTTACGTTCGGCCACAGTGGCTTCGCCATCGTTTCCTCGATCGTCCCTTGCCGGGTTTTTTCGCCAGAGTGACGATCGTCGCTTACGTCCGCCTGTCGAGATGTCAGGATAAGAAAAAAGAAACAGTGTCGTCAACTCTTTTCGTGCAATCTATCATTGAATTGCAACCAGAAGGTTACCCTGAACGCGGCAGAGGCCGCCGTCGGACGAGGAGGGCCTGCCGGCCAGCGCCACCATGTCCGGCACGTAGATCGGCCGGTTGTTGGCGAAGCCGGCGGTGGCGACGAGGCGAACCTGCTTGCCGGCCTCGGCTTGCGAATAGACGACCGTGACGCCGTCGAGGAGGGCGAATTCGTCTGGCCAGGTGAGGCTCAGCACCACGACGGGGCGGCCGGGCTCGTCGCGGGCGGTCCATCGCTCGACCTTGGGCGCCGGCATGGGCTTGCCGCCGCCGCGATGAATGTTGCCGTCGAGGGTGATGCCGGTCTGGCTCATCTGCCCGAGCGGCAGCATCGTATTGATAACCTCGCCGTTCTGGCCGACCCAGACTTCGAGATGGGGTTGATGGATCCAGGATCCGCCCGATGGCGCCGCAGGCGGCACGGGATCGAACACCTGCACGATCAGCGTGTTGGTGCCGACGCCGATTGTCCTGATCTCGGCGGCCTGGTCGGCCGGCGCGGGCTTGCCCCACACGACGAAGCCGTTGTCGCCCGCGGTCGACATGCCCGGCAGGCAATTGCCGAGCGCCGTACCGGCGGCAATCGTGGCCTTGGCCGCGAGGCCCGGCGCCACCACCGGATAGGCACCGACCGTCCCCGCATCGATCCTTGCGGAAAAGGTCTGCGGCGCCTTGGGCCATGACGGACAGCCGACGCCGAGATCGCGCCGGGTGCTGTCCTTGGCCAGCACCCGCACGAGCCGCGTGCGGTAGTCGGTGTCGGTCAGGGTGCCGCTCTGCTCCGACACATTGTGGTAGCTGCAACCCTGCTCGGTCACGGCGCGGAAGGGCACCAGCGAATAGGTGACATCAGTCGACCAGCGCCACGACGAGCCGCCGGACTGGCGATGGACGAGGCGGTTGGGGCCGACTTCGACGTCGTCCTCACCGACGCCCGCCATGCCGTAGCCGTCGTTGCAGAGCTGCAGTACCTGCTTCGGCGGTGCCGTGCCCTGTAAAAGCCAGTACTCGACGCCGCCGTCGCGCCCGTCGCCGCTGATGCAGCCTTCGTCCTGATCCCTGGGTTTGTCGGCAAGGCCAAGGC
>JABMNB010000490.1 GCA_013205335.1 Rhodospirillales bacterium | reverse complement strand
TGCCGCTGACGGTGGGCGGCGGCGTGCGCCAGGTCGAGGATATCCGCCGCCTGCTGCTGGCCGGCGCCGACAAGGTCTCGATCAATTCGGCGGCCGTGGCGCGGCCCGAGTTCGTGCGCGAAGCGGCCGAGAAATACGGCGACCAGTGCATCGTGGTGGCCATCGACGCCCGCAGCAGCGGCCCCGGCAAATGGGAAGTCTTCACCCATGGCGGCCGCAACGGCACCGGTCTCGACGCGATCGACTGGGCGCGTCGCATGGCGGAGTCGGGCGCGGGCGAGATCCTGCTCACCTCGATGGATCGCGACGGCACCAGGTCGGGCTTCGACCTCGAGCTGACGCGCGCGGTATCGGATGCGGTGCCGGTGCCGGTCGTGGCCTCGGGCGGCGTCGGCACGCTCGATCATCTGGTCGACGGCGTCATCAGGGGCGGCGCCTCGGCAGTGCTCGCCGCGTCGATTTTTCACTTCGGCGAATTCACCATCGCGCAGGCGAAGGAACATCTCGCGCGCGCTGGCGTTCCGGTACGACAATTCTCGCGCGCCGCATAATTTCCGCGTAAAGTTCCGGACACCCGCGCAAGAGGCGCGTTCAAGTTTTCGATCGCCCGTCCCCCCGGGCGGTGGAGTTCCCGGATGGCGAAGAAGAAAAAAGCCAAGAAGGCACAGAGCACGAGCATCGTGACGGTCGACGAGCACACGCTCGACCGCCTGTATCTCGTGATCGACAGCCGCAAGGGCGCCGACCCGGAGACCTCCTACACCGCCCGGCTGTTCAGCCGCGGCCGCCAGCAGATCGCCAAGAAGCTGGGCGAGGAAGCCGTCGAAGCCCTGATCGAGGGCATTCACGGCGACAAGCCCAAGCTCGTCGCCGAGAGCGCCGACATGCTCTATCACCTGCTCACCCTGTGGGCCGCCGTCGGCGTGAAGCCCAAGTCGGTGTGGGACGAGCTCGCCCGCCGTGAAGGCCTCTCCGGCATCGCCGAGAAGGCCAGCCGTAAGCGCTGATCGGTCGTCCTGAGCGAAGCGAAGGACCTGACGGAGCGACCAGCGAACTCCCTGGCGGACGAGAGATCCTTCGCTTCGCTCAGGATGACAAAAGAAGGCACGACTGCCTTCGTCTCCCGCTCAATGCGGCGGCATCGGAATGAAGATCGGCGGGGTGCGGGTCGACTTGCTGCGCGCCTTGATGTCCTCGTCGTTGGCGCCGTGCGGCTTCAGATAGACATAGTAGGGCGTGCGGCGTTCGACGACGTCGTTGCCCGGCTGGGCCTTCTCGCTGACCAGCAGGTCCGACTGGATGCGCACATGCATGTAGCCCGGGATCAGCTCGGCCCAGTTCTGAACGTCGGGCGTGAAGACGACGTCGAACGCGTAGCCGTCCACGACCTTCACGACGCCCCAGCTCACGCCCTCGGATGGCCGTGACGGCACCTGCTGCCAGACCATGCCGGCCTGCACGTAGACGGCGACGGCGTTCAGCATGACGTAGAGCGGGCCGGCCGGGCTGACGTTCTGCAGGAAGAGGGTCATGCGGTACGACTTGCCGTCGGCCTCGTAGGAGATTCCCTTCAGCTCGACATAGAGCGAGCGCATCGCGGTGTTCTCGAGCAGCAGCCTCGCCTGGCGGGCCTCCCTCAGTGCGCGCGCCTGGTACATGCCGACGCCGGCATCGATCGTGAAGCCCGTCAGCAGCACCATGACGAGCCCGACCAGCACCGGCGACCGCCAGAGATCGAACCGCCGGCCGGGTCTCACGGCGACGGTGGCCGGTGCATCGACCTTGCGCGGCGCCGCGTCCCGCAGCTCCTCGAGCAGTCCGCGCTCGGACGACGAATCGGCGGTCCGCGCCTCGGCCGCCCCTGCCGGGCCGAGGCGCCGCCTCAGCACCCGCACTTCGGACTGGGCGGCGCCGAGCTGGCGGCGCAGATCGGCGATCAGCGCGTCCTTGTCCGGCTCGGTCGGCCCAGGATCGGCAGGAGGGCCGCTCATGCGACGATCGCGCCGTGGGCGATGTGCACGATCTGCTCGGCCTGCCTGGCCAGCGCCAGATTGTGCGTGACGAGGATCAGGGTCGTGCCGCGCTCGCGGTTGACCGCCAGCAGCTCGTCCATGATCTCGATCTCGGTCTGCTCGTCGAGGTCGGAGGTCGGCTCGTCGGCGAGGATCAGCGCCGGCTCGTTGATCAGCGCGCGGGCGATCACGGCCCGTCGTTGCTCGCCGGCGGAGACCTCCGACGGATAGGCGTCGAGATGATCGCCCAGTCCCATCTGGCCGAGCAGGCCCGCCGCCCGGGAATAGGTGGCGGACGACCTGCCGCCGCCCCCCAGCATCGCCGGCAGGGCGACGTTGTCGACCAGGCGCAGCGTCGGCAGCAGGCTGGCGAACTGGAAGACGTAGCCGATGCGCTTGTTGCGGAAGGCCGCCAGGCCGTTCTCCGACAGGCTCCAGATGTCGGTGCCGTCGACCCGCACCTCGCCGTGCGAGGGCCGGCTGAGACCGCCGATCATCGCCATCAGGGACGACTTGCCCGAGCCCGAACGACCGATGATCGCGGCGTAACGCCCGGCCGCGATCTCGAGGTCGATGCCGTCCACGGCCGCCACCTCGCCGCGTTCGGTGACGTAATCCTTGCGCAGGCCGCGGCAGGACAACATCGCCTAGCCCTCGCCGCGCACGAGATCGTAGGGATCGCGCCGGCTGGCGCGCCAGGCGGGATAGAGCGATCCCAGGCCGCCGATGATCGACGCCATCACGATCGCCGCCGCCGCGACGATCACGATGCTTGGCCCGTCGAGCCAGACGAACGGCACGCCGATGTTTTCCAGGTAATAGACCAGCGAGCGCTCGTAGAGGCGCATCACCAGGACACCCAGCGCGACGCCCAGCACGCCGCCGGCGCCGGTGGCGATGACCGCCTCGATGACCATCATGCCGACGATCTGGCCGCGCCGCGCGCCGATCGCCTTCAGCAGACCGAGCTCGCCACGCCGCTCCGTGACGATCGCCGAGAAGAGAACGCTGACCATGAGCGCGGTGCTGGCGAACATCAGCACCATCAGCGCGAGGATGCCGTTCAGCAGCGCGGCCAGTCCCTGGCGGATGCCGCTCATGGTCGAATCGCCAGTCACGACCTTGACGCCCTTGAGGGTCGAGAGGATGGCGAAGCGCGCCTGCAGCGGCGTGGCCCCAGGCGCCAGCTCGACCAGGAAGCCGCTGACCTTGCCCTTCTGGAGGACGGCCGGTGGACCGTTGGGACCGTGGACCGAACCGGCGAGCGCTTCGAGCGTGGCGAAGCTCATGAACACGCCGCGCTCGTGCGTGCCGACGCCCGTCCGTCCCAGCCGGCCGTAGACCGTGTGCGGCTTGCCGAAGATCAGCAGCTCGGAGCCCAGCGCTGCATCGCGGCCGGCCCCTAGGATCACGTCGCCGGGCTTCATGTCCCGGTTGATCCTCTCGACCAGCCAGGGCCGCACCGTGAAGTCGAGGGCGGGATCGAAGCCGATGAGATCGACCGAATCGTGATGGCTGCCGATGCCCGAATGCTCGACCCGCGCGATCTTCTGCGGCGCGGCGCGGCTGACGCTGGTGATGCCGGCTTTGGCGAAGAGGTCCTCGTCGAGCACGAGGTCGGTGGGCTCGACGGTCAGCAGCGCCGCTGTGATGTTGGTCAGCGCGCCTTCCGGCACCACCATCATGTCGGCGCCGAGCCGCGTGAAGCCCACCTCCATGCTGCTGTCGATGCTGCGCATCAGCGTGGCGCCGGTGAAGACGACCCCGCTGGCCACCGCCACGGCCATGATCAGCAGGAGACTGCGGGCCTTGCGGCGCCCGAGATTCTGCAGCGCCAGGCTGGCGAGCAGCCTCAAAGCGTGCAGGAGCGCGTGTGCTTCATATGCTCCAGCTTGGTCGGGATGATCACACAGTCATGATGCCCGCCACTGCTCGGCAGGATGCCGACCAGCGTGTCGGTAGAGGTATCGATGACCGAGATGCCGCTCGACTGGCGCTGGAAGCCACTGAACGGCGTCAGCACGTATTTGCCGTCGTAGGTGAT